>JARRRO010000046.1:0-10685 GCA_037380645.1 Gammaproteobacteria bacterium
CCCCGACTGGCGCGGTTTCGGGGGGACGGCCTGGTCCCGTGGCGGTTACTGGTTTCCGGACTACCTGGCCGATCTGGATGCCCTGCTGGAGCAGCTCTCCCCCGACCGCCCCGTATGCCTGATCGGGCACAGCATGGGCGGCAACGTGGCCTGGTTGTACGCCGGCATCCGTCCGCAGCGGGTTTCCCATGCCGTCGCCCTGGATGTGTTCGGTCTGCCCGATGCTGCGTCCCGCCTGGCCCCGGAACGTTACGGGCAATGGCTGGAACAGTGCCGGGACGGCACCCGGTTTTCGGAATATCCCGACCGGGGAGCCGTTGCCGAAAAGCTGCTTGAACTCGCGCCCCGTCTACCCAGGGACAATGCCCTGTATCTGGCCGACCACTGGAGCCGGAAAACACCGGGCGGGACGTATACCGTGAATGCCGACCCGGCGCACAAGCGGGTGAATCCCGTACTTTACCGTCGGGAAGAGACGCGCAGCTGCTGGCGATGCATAACCGCACGGACCATGCTGGTGATGGCGGCGGATTCCTTCCTTTACCGTCGTTACAGGGAAGAAAATATCAGCGAGGAACTGCGGAGTTGTATCGAAACGCTGGAGGAAACGGTCGTCCCCGGTGCCGGCCACATGGTGCATCAGGAAAGACCGGAAGCTGTGGCGGCGATAATCGGGTCCTTTCTGCGGGGAGACTGATGTTCCGGGGGGGAACGGCAGGTCCGGCATTATTGACAACATTACACGAGTCATGGATATTCAAATGACAACAACCAGAATTCCCGTCATGCCCGGCGGTTCAAGAAGAACCAGGTTGCCATGGCCAGAGTATCCGAATCCATCCTGCATACCATTGCCAATTGCCTCGGTACGGCCTGCCTGAACAGTGAGAGGGGATACCCAATGGAGACAAGCCCGATATGATCGAATCAGCGGGGTAGCGCTTCCATCTTCTTGACGATGTTGATTCCACCCAGCGCGACCATGTACGGAACCAGCAGCCGCTGCGTGATGGCCGAACGCGCCGGGCACAGGGCCGTATATCTCTCCGGCGGAGGCCTGGCGGCCAATTCCCTGGGACTGCCGGATCTGGGCATCTCCACGCTGGACGACGTCCTCATAGACGTGCGCCGTATCACCGACGCCTGTGGTCTGCCGCTGCTGGTGGATGCGGACACCGGCTTTGGCACCAGCGCCTTCAACATCGCCCGCACCACCCGCAGCCTGATCAAGGCCGGCGCGGCGGGGATGCACATCGAGGATCAGGTGGCGGCCAAGCGCTGCGGTCACCGCCCCAACAAGGCCATAGTCAGCCGGCGGGAAATGACGGACCGGGTCAAAGCGGCGGTGGATGCGCGCACCGATGAAGGCTACGTTATCATGGCCAGAACGGACGCTATCGCGGCGGAAGGACTGGAAGCCGCCATCGAACGCATGCAATACTGCATCGAGGCCGGCGCGGACATGATCTTCCCGGAGGCGGTCACCGATCTGGAGCAGTACCGCCGGATCCGGGCGTCTATCGACGTCCCATTCCTGGCCAACATCACCGAATTCGGCAAAACGCCCCTGTTTTCAACAGAGGAACTGGGCGAGGCGGGCGTGGACATCGTGCTCTACTGCTGCGGCGCCTACCGCGCCATGAACCGGGCCGCGATGCAGGTGTACCGCGCCCTGCTCGAAGACGGGCACCAGCGCAACGTCATCGACATCATGCAGACCCGTGAGGAGATGTACGATCTCCTCGACTACCATGCCTACGAACAAAAACTGGATGCATTATTCGCAGATAATAATAAGGAAGGGGAATGAGTAAAGACAAGGTGACCTTCAAGCCCAAGAAGTCCGTGGCCCTGTCCGGGGTGGCCGCGGGCAACACCTCCCTGTGCACCGTCGGCCGCACCGGCAACGACCTGGCCTACCGCGGCTATGACATCCTGGACCTGGCCGAACACTGCGAGTTCGAGGAGGTGGCCCATCTGCTGATCCACGGCAAGCTGCCGGACCGAGCCGAACTCGCCGCCTACCGGCGTAAGCTGCAGTCCCTGCGCGGCCTGCCGATCCTGGTCCAGGATACCCTGGAGCTTATCCCCGCCGCGGCCCATCCCATGGACGTCTTGCGCAGCGGCTGTTCCATGCTGGGTTCGGCCCTGCCGGAAGCGCCGGCGCAGACGCCGTCCGGCGCACGCGACATCGCCGATCGCCTGGTGGCCTGCTTCGGCTCCATGCTGCTGTACTGGTACCAGTTCACCCACACCGGCCGGCGCATAGAAGTGGAAACGGATGACAGCTCCGTCGGTGGGCATTTCCTGCACCTGCTGCACGGCGAACCGGCCCCGGAGCTGTGGGCCGATGCCATGAACACATCGCTGATCCTGTATGCGGAACACGAGTTCAACGCCTCCACCTTCTCCGGCCGCGTCGTCGCCGGCACCGGCTCCGACATGTATTCGGCCGTGACCGCCTCCATCGGCGCCCTGCGCGGACCCAAACACGGCGGTGCCAACGAGGTAGCCCTGGAAATCATGCAGCGCTACCATGATCCGGACCAGGCCGAGTCGGACATCCGCGAGCGCATCGCCCGCAAGGAAATCGTCGTCGGCTTCGGCCATCCGGTTTACACCATCTCCGACCCGCGCAACCAGATCATCAAGAAGATCGCGAAACGTCTGTCCGATGATCAGGAGGATACCCGGCTGTATGACATCGCCGAGCGCATCGAGACCGTGATGTGGAACGAAAAGAAGATGTTCCCCAACCTGGACTGGTACTCGGCGGTGGTCTACCACCTCATGGACATTCCCACTGTCATGTTCACTCCCGTGTTCGTCATGTCACGGGTTACCGGCTGGACCGCCCACGTCATGGAACAGCGCGCGGACGGCAAGATCATCCGACCCAGCGCCAACTACACCGGCCCCGAGCATGTCGATTTCGTTCCTATTGATAAAAGGTAAAAAAGAGCCACAGAGGCACACAGAGGAACTAAAGGTAAATCGTGAATAGTGAATCGTTTATTTTTTTCTTCTATCTGTTCACTACTTGCTATTCACTGTTTGTTTTGATCCCCTGTGATCTCTGTGTCATCTTCGGCTTTGTTTTTTTGAACTTAAGAGAGGTAAACACTTAATGAGGCTGCAGGATATTGCCGACTACGTACTGGATACCCGCGCCGAAAGCCCCGAGGCCCGGGAGACGGCGCGCTATTGCCTCATGGACACCCTGGGCTGCGGCATGCTGGCGCTGAAGTACCCGGCCTGCACGAAACTGCTGGGCCCGGTGGTGCCGGAGGCGGGCATGCGCGGCGGCGCCCGCGTGCCGGGAACGGACTTCGAACTGGACCCGGTCACGGCGGCCTTCAATATCGGCGCCATGATCCGCTGGCTGGATTTCAACGACACCTGGCTGGCGGCGGAATGGGGCCACCCCTCGGATAACCTGGGGGGTATCCTGGCCGTCGCCGATTACCTCTGCCGCAGAAACCGCGGCGTAGGGAAGCCGCCGGTTACCGTGGATGATGTCCTCACCGCCATGATCCAGGCCCACGAGATCCAGGGGGTACTCGCCCTGGAGAACAGCTTCAACCGGGTCGGCCTGGATCACGTCCTGCTGGTGCGCGTGGCCACCGCCGCCGTGGTCACCCGCATGCTGGGCGGGGGCCGGGAGCAGATCATCAATGCCGTCTCCAACGCCTGGATCGACGGCGGTGCCCTGCGCACCTACCGTCACGCCCCCAATACCGGCTCACGCAAGAGCTGGGCCGCCGGCGACGCCACCAGCCGCGGCGTACGCCTCGCTTTCATGGCCTTGACCGGCGAGATGGGCTATCCCTCCGCCTTGACGGCTAAGCACTGGGGTTTCCAGGATGTCCTGTTCGGCGGCAAACCGCTCATCCTCGGCCGCCCCTTCGGCTCCTACGTCATGGAGAACGTCCTGTTCAAGATCAGCTTCCCCGCGGAATTCCACGCCCAGACCGCGGTGGAGGCGGCGCTTATCCTGCACGGTGAGGTGCGGGACCGGCTGGACGGGATCGAGAAGATACGCATAGAGACCCAGGAGGCGGGCGCGCGCATCATCGACAAGACCGGCCCCCTGGCCAATCCGGCCGACCGGGATCACTGCCTGCAGTACATGGTCGCCGTGCCTTTGATCTTCGGCCGCCTCACTGCCGATGACTACGAGGACGAGATCGCCGCCGCTCCCCGCGTGGATGCCCTCAGGGAAAGGATGACCGTGGAGGAAAACCGGCAGTTCAGCCGCGATTACCTGGATCCGGACAAGCGCGCCATCGCCAACGCCGTCCAGATCATGTTCCGGGACGGGACCGCCACCGAGCGCGTGGAGGTGGCCTATCCCGTGGGGCACCGCCGCCGCCGCGGCGAGGGCATCCCCCTGCTGCTGGAAAAATTCGAACAAAATCTGGCAACGAGATTCGACGGGGAGAGGGTAAACACCATTCTCGCGGCCTGCCGGGATCACGAGGGCCTGGTCGGCACGGCCGTCGATGACTTTATTTCACTCTGGAAAAAGTGATCATTTGTATATCGAAAATCGGTATCCCTGTCGTTTTTCAAAGGCCTGTTAAAAGCTGTATGATGCAATAACTGCACAAGCATTGTTTGTTTTATTGCCGTTTACTTGTGGTATTTAAGGGGGAGGACCGCTGCCATGAACGCGGCAGAGGACGTCAAGCGCATCAATTACTTCGGCGCCGGAGTGGCGGAAGGCGGCAGGGACATGCGCGATCTGCTGGGCGGCAAGGGCGCCAACCTGGCGGAGATGACCAGCATCGGCCTGCCCGTCCCACCGGGCTTCACCATCACCACCGACACCTGCGCCGAATACGAGGCCGCCGGCGGCAGGCTGCCGCGGGGGCTGGTTACGGCACTGCAACAAAGCATGCGGCGCCTGGAGCAGGACAGCGGCAAGCGCTTCGGCTCGGCGGATCGCCCGCTCCTGGTGTCGGTGCGCTCGGGTGCGGCGGTAAGCATGCCCGGAATGATGGATACCGTCCTGAATCTCGGTCTCAACGACGGCTCGGTGGAAGGACTGGCCGAGCTCACCGGCAACCGGCGTTTCGCCCTGGACGCCTACCGCCGACTGATCAACATGTTCGGCAACGTGGTCATGGGTGTGGGGCACGAGCATTTCGAGCGGGCCTTCAATCGGATAAAAAAACAGTTTCGCGCCAGGGAGGACACGGACCTGGACGTGGACGGCCTGGCCGAACTCATCGCCGAATACAAGGCCGTCTATAAAAAACACACGCGCGAGAATTTTCCCCAGGACCCCTACCGCCAGCTGGAAAAGGCCATAGCGGCCGTATTCCGCAGCTGGAACACCCCGCGCGCCATCGCCTACCGGCGCATCAACGACATCCGCGGCCTCCAGGGCACGGCGGTCAATGTCCAGTCCATGGTCTTCGGCAACATGGGGGACGATTCCGGTACCGGCGTGGCCTTCACCCGGGATCCCACCAGCGGGGAGAATAAATTCTACGGTGAATTCCTGATCAACGCCCAGGGAGAGGACGTGGTCGCGGGCATACGCACCCCCCGGCCGGTCAGCGGGATGAAGAAGTGGCGGCCCGAGATCTACCGCCAGCTGCTCGAGGTAAAACGCATCCTGGAAGATCATTACAAGGATATGCAGGACATCGAGTTCACCATCGAACAGGGCCGGCTGTACATGCTGCAGACGCGCACCGGCAAACGCACGGCAACCGCGGCCATCCGCATCGCCCTGGACATGGTCAGGGAAAGGCGCATCAACCGCAAGACGGCGCTGCTGCGCGTTCCCGCCGCCGACCTGCACCAGGTGCTGCTGCCCTCCTTCGATCCCCGGGCCCCGCGCAAGGTCCTTGCCAGGGGACTGCCCGCCTCCCCGGGCGCCGCCTCCGGCCGCCCTGCCTTCACCGCGGACGAAGCGGTGGAAAGGGTGGAAATGGGGGAACAGGTGATCCTGGTCCGGCGTGAAACCAGCCCCGAAGACATCCACGGCATGCACGTCGCCGAGGGCATCCTCACCTCCACCGGCGGCTCCACCAGCCACGCCGCCGTGGTGGCCCGGGGCTGGGGCAAATGCTGCATCACCGGCGCCTCCGACATCATCATCGATGAAAGGCGCAGGACCATCACCATCGACGATAAGCGCATCGGGCCCGACGACGTCATCAGCATCGACGGCGTCACCGGCGAAGTGATCCTGGGCGAGGTTCCCAAACTCCCGCCGACGTTAAACGAAGACTTCCGCACCCTCATGAACTGGGCCGACGGGATCCGCAAGCTGACCGTGCGCACCAACGCCGACACGCCGGAAGACGCCAGGCTGGCGCGGGAATTCGGGGCCGAGGGCATAGGCCTGTGCCGCACCGAACACATGTTCTTCGGCGAAAAGCGCATCACTGCCGTGCGCGAAATGATCCTGGCGGACAGTGAAGAGGCGCGGCGCCGGGCGCTGAAGAAACTTCTTCCCTACCAGCGCCGCGATTTCGAGGGAATATTCACCGCCATGAAAGGCCTGCCGGTAACCGTCCGTCTGCTGGACCCCCCGCTGCACGAATTCCTGCCCCATGACGAGAAGTCACAGCGGCAACTGGCGCGTGCCATGAAGGTAAACTTCGACAAGGTTGTGCACCGCGTTCACCGGTTGCACGAGGTCAATCCCATGCTTGGGCATCGCGGCTGCCGGCTCAGCATTACCTTTCCCGAAGTCCTGGAGATGCAGGTGACAGCCATTGTCGAAGCGGTCATCAACTGCCGGAGAAAGCGCATCGGCGCCCCGGTGGAGATCATGATCCCCCTGGTGGGCATGAAGCGTGAATTGCACATGCTGCGCGAGCTGGTGCAGGAAACCATCGCCGCCGTCAAATCTAAAAAACGCTTTCGCGGCAGATTGGATATCCCCATCGGTACCATGATCGAGGTGCCCCGCGCGACCCTGACCGCGGACGAGATCGCGCAGGAGGCGGATTTCTTCAGCTTCGGCACCAATGACCTGACCCAGATGGCCCTGGGTATGAGCCGCGACGACATCGGTTCCTTCATGCCGGCCTATCTGGAAAAAAACCTCCTGGACACGAACCCGTTCCAGTCGCTGGACGTCAGCGGGGTCGGTCGACTGGTGGAGATGGCGGTCAGGAAAGGTCGCGAGGCCAGGCCCGAACTCAAATGCGGCATCTGCGGGGAACACGGCGGCGATCCCGAGTCCATCAACTTTTTCCAGGCGGTTCACCTGGACTATGTCTCGTGCTCACCGTTCCGCGTGCCGGTGGCAAGGCTTGCGGCGGCCCAGGCCGTCCTGCGCAACCAGCTGGAGTTATTCAATTAGCAAGTGAGGGGTAAGGGGTGAATGACTCCGTAACTCCCCGCAGCCCGGCGGTACCACCACACCTCACCCCTCACTTTCCATATTTATGGACGCCCCTCACGTCCGTCAGAAGAACTGCACGCTGCCGGAGACGGTGACGGTGATCTCGGTGTTGCCCGGCTCCGCTGACGGGGGCCGCGCCTTCCCGGCCTGCATGGGCAAGGCCCGTTCCGGGTATACCACGGGGGGAGGAGAGCCCGTGTTGATATGCAGACTGACAATACGGTAATCCTTGCCATCCATGTACTTCTGCACCGTCTTGACCCGCTGCTTGAATGCCTCCATGGCCTTCCCTATCAGGGCATCTTCCATCTTGCGGCGGGCAGCGGGGCTGACGGTGAAGCGCATCTGCCGCACCTGCAGGCGCTGCTGCAACTCTCCCACCAGTTCCGCCAGGCCGGTGATGTCCGCACTCTTCAGCAGCAACTGCTGGCTGGCACGCCAGGCGATGATGGTCTGGTCCCGGTATACCGGGGAGGTACGGTAAGAACCGGTCTGTACATCCACGCCGGATGCGGTTTTCGCCTTCTTCACGGCCCAGCTCATGGCCTCGTTGACCTCGCCCGTAACCTGCACCGGTGTCTTGCCCCGGGCCTCGGCCACCAGCGTCACCGCCAGCCGGTCGTTCTCCACCCGCCCCCGAACCGAGGCCTGCAGGAACACCTGATTGAACAGGATGTCCTTGTCGTTGGCGGCGTAAGCCGAGGTCAGTGCGGGCAGCAACCACAACAGGAGTAGGCGGTAAACGAAGCGGGTTGGCATAAGACGGATCCTCGGCAGCAGTGGGGTTGTATTTCTACCACGGTCCAGGCTCCGAATCCCAGGCATATTCGCGTTGACAATGCCTATATTGCGGCGCACCATTAATATCGGCCCGCTGCGGAATGAGGGGCAGGAACATTTTTGGCTACTTGATCTCAAATTGGCCATCCGGCTTAACGCTTGTGGCGCGGTTGGGTTAGGCTTGCCGGTACCTGGAGACCAAGAAGTGGCCCCGAGATGCCGGTTGCTTCATGTTAAATCGATGTTAAGAGATTACATGAACTTGACCCTACAAGTATCAAGGGAATCCGGTAAATAGCTTGAAAATATAGGGCCATGGCCTAGAATGAATTAGTTAACATGCCTTGATGCATGAGCGCCTGGGCATGACATCGGGATCTTGCAGTGGGATCTGTCCCGACGTCCCTGCCCGGCACTGCGGCAAGCGCCGCAGAGAGACCTGGAATGCAATGGACCGGCGTCGGTTGCCATGAAAAATGTGACATCACACATCGGTTAACGAATAAATCAACGAACCGCGATGAACGAACGGGTAACCATGACCTATAACGAGCTTCTGACCGAGGATCTACACGCAGCGACTCTGACCAACCAAGCTGAGTTTAATGCCCCCGTTCCTCAGACAGATCCGCTTCTCCATGTCCTGACCCACTCCGGCAATGCGCTGCTGGAAAAACAGGCCGACGAGGGCTACTGGCAGTTCGTCCTCGAGGCCGATACCACCATTCCGGCCGAATACATCATGCTGCAGCATTATCTGGGCAGCGTCGATGAAGACCGGCAGCGGCGGCTTGCAGAATACATCCTGGAGAAACAACTGGACGACGGGAGCTGGCCCCTGTACGAAGGCGGACCCGGCAACATCAGCGCCACCGTCAAATCCTATTTCGCCCTGAAACTTGCCGGTTGCAGCGCCGAAGACGAGGCACTCTCCAGGGCCCGTGCCTGGATCCTGAAGCACGGCGGCGCCGAGAACTCCAACGTGTTTACCCGCATTACCCTGGCCATGTTCGGCCAGTTGCCCTGGCGCACCGTCCCGGCCATGCCGGCCGAATGCATCTGGCTTCCCACGTGGTGGCTCTTCAACCTGAGCAAGGTCTCGTACTGGTCACGCTGCGTGATCGTCCCACTGCTAATCATCTTTGCCAAGCGCCCTGTTCACAGGTTGAAGCCGGAACATGACGTCGCCGAATTGTTCATGACGGACCCTCACAGTATCAGGCATATAGACCGCTACACCCGCGGCAAGCCTCTTAAAAATGCATTTATCTTTGTGGACAGGTGCATCAAGGTGGCCGAGTCATTCATACCCGGTCCCATACGCCGCGCCTCGGTGCGCAAATGCGAGCGCTGGACGCGTGACCACATGCGCGGAGAAGGCGGCATAGGCGCCATCTACCCAGCCATGGCCAATGCCGTAATCGCCCTCAAGCTGCTCGGCAACGACGCCTCCGATCCGGACATGGCCCGCGGCATCCAGGCGATCGAAGACCTGGTCATGGAAGACAACGGAAAGACCTACGTCCAGCCCTGCGTTTCACCCATCTGGGATACCTGCCTGACCATAAGCGCCCTGTCCGAAGCCGGCCTGCCGGGGGATCACGAGGCGTTGCAGCCGGCCCTGGACTGGCTGTTCGACAAACAGATCTTCGTCCGGGGAGACTGGTCGGAAAAAGCCCCCCGCCTGGACAGCGGCGGCTGGGCCTTCCAGTTCGAGAACGATTTCTATCCGGATATCGACGACACCAGCATGGTGGTCATGGCTATGCTGCGCGCCGGCGTCCACAAGCATCCCGCCAAGCGCAAGCGCATCGCCCAGGCAGTGAACTGGGTGCGGGGCATGCAGAACTCCGACGGGGGCTGGGGCGCTTTCGATATCGACAACTACGACGAATACCTGAACAACATACCCTTTGCCGACCACGGTGCGCTGGTGGACCCCAGTACTCCGGATCTGGCCGGACGCTGCGTGGAAATGCTCGCCATGCTGGGATATGACCGTGACTTCCCGCCCGTGGCCCGGGCCCTGGAATACCTGCGCAACTCCCAGGAAGAATGCGGCGCCTGGTACGGACGCTGGGGCGTGAATTACATCTACGGCACCTGGGCCGTGCTGGTGGGGCTGGGCGCGCTGGGCGAGGACCCCAGCCAGCCCTGGATACGCAGGGCCATGGAGTGGTTCAAGAGCGCGCAGAATTCCGACGGCGGCTGGGGCGAAGGCTGCGACAGTTACGATGATCCGTCCCTGAAAGGCAAAGCCGAAAGCACCGCCTCGCAAACCGCCTGGGCCCTGCTCGGGCTGATGAGCTGCGGCGAGCATGAGTCGGAAAGCGTAGAGAGGGGCATTGAATACCTGATCCGCAACGCAGAAAGCGGCGGGTGGAAGGAACCGGACTATACGGGGACCGGCTTCCCCCGCGTCTTCTACCTGCGTTATCACGGTTACAGCCATTATTTCCCGCTCTGGGCGCTGGGCGTCTACTATCGCATGAGCAAGGGGCTCACCACCCGCCAGCTGGCGGTCCAATACAAAGGG
>JARRRO010000047.1:0-16436 GCA_037380645.1 Gammaproteobacteria bacterium
TTTTCGATGTAGGCCATCCACATGGCGTCCAGCATGGTCCACAGCACGTCCAGCTTGAACTGCAGGATCCCCAGCGCGCGTTCCTGCTCCGCACGGGTGTGGAAATATTCCAGCGTGATGTCGAGGCCGTGCTGAACATCGCGCCGGGCCTCGTTGTGGCGCTTGCGGAAATAGTTGTAACCCTGCTTGTCGATCCAGGGATAGGCATCCGGCCAGCTGTCCAGCCGTTTCTGATGTATGGTCGGCGCGAACAGTTCGGTCAGGGAGGAGCAGGCCGCCTCCTGCCAGGTGGCGTGGCGGGCGAACTGGTAGTAGGCGTCCACGGCGAAGCGCACACCGGGGAGGACGTGCCGCTCGGAGATCAGTTCCTCCCGGGCGAGGCCCACCGCCTCGCCCAGCTGCAGCCACGCCTCGATGCCGCCTTCCTCGCCCTCGAGGCCGTCGTGATCGATGATGCGCTGCACCCACTGGCGCCGGACGTCGCGGTCGCGGCAGTTGGCCATGATGGCCGCGTCCTTGACCGGTATGGTGGTCTGGTAATAAAAGCGGTTGGCGACCCAGCCCTGGATGGCGGGTTTGTCCAGCTGGCCGCTGTTCATGCGCACATGAAAGGGATGATGGATATGGTAATATTTCTCCCGGGCGCGCAGCTGCTGCTCGAATTCCGCCCGGCTCCAGGGGACGCGTTGTTCATCTATGCCCACGTGTTCTATGCTCCGTCTGTCATGGTCAGGTCGACCGGACCGGCGCCCGGCCATTCCAATCCCCGAGCGATTTTCGTGCCAGCCTGGCGGCGGCCCGGCCCCGGTCGGGGATCTATATAAAATGTATTGAAATCAGCAACCTATACGCATCTGCCGGCGTTCAGGCGCCGCGGCGGCGGCGGTCAAGGAATATGACCGCTTTCAATCCGGTTTGATTCAGGCAAAATCGGTTCATTACAACCAGTTTTCAGACGGGCGGGGGCGGTGCGCGGAGCGCAAACGGAAACACCATGGCGGAACACATCCTCTTTCTCACCGGCAAACTGGCGCAGCCGCGCCTTAACCGGGTGCTGCAGGAGATGGATCCGGGGTTTACCTGGGAGGTGCGCGTCCCCGGCCTCTCCGTGGCCGCCCTGATGACGGCCAGCCTGATCCGGCGCCGCCTGAGCGCGCTGGACGGCATAGACCGGATCCTGGTCCCCGGTCTGTGCCGTGGCGACCTGGAGCAGCTCTCTGTGGACCTGGGGCTGCCCGTGGAGCGCGGGCCGGAAGACCTCAAGGACATCCCCGCCTTCTTCGGGGGCAGCCTCGCTCCGCCGGATCTGAGTCGCTACCGGGTGGGTATCTTCGCCGAAATCGTGGATGCGCCATTCCTCGAGCCGGAGGCTATCCTGGCGCGGGCAAGGCGTTATGCCGGGGATGGTGCCGATGTCATCGATATCGGCTGCCTGCCCGATACACCGTTTCCGCACCTGGAGGAGGCGATCCAGGCGCTGAAGGCGGAGGGATTCGCGGTGAGCCTGGATTCCCTGGAGGAGGAGGACCTGCTGCGGGGAGGGCGCGCCGGCGCCGATTACCTGCTGAGCCTGAAGGAGAGCACCCTCTGGATCGCCCGCGAGACGGCGGCGGTCCCGGTCCTTATCCCGGAGGACCACAAGGATTTGGAATCGCTGTACCGCGCCGTCGAGACCTGTCGCGACGAGGGCCGCCGCTGCATCGCCGACAGCGTCCTCGATCCCATCCATTTCGGCTTCACCGCCTCCCTGCTGCGTTACAGCCGGCTGCGGGAAGACTTTCCCGATGTGGAGATCATGATGGGCATAGGCAACCTCACGGAACTGACCGAGGCGGACACCACCGGCATCAACGCCGTGCTGTTCGGCATTATCTCTGAACTGGGCATCGATCACGTCCTGACCACGGAGGTCAGCCCCCACGCCTGCGCCGCGGTGCGCGAGGCCGACCGGGCCAGACGCATGATGTACTACGCCCATGAGACCAACAGTCTGCCCAAGGGCGTAGACGGCGCCCTGCTGACCGTCCATTCCCGCAAGCCCTTTCCCGAGAGCCTGGACGACATCCGCGAACTGGCCGACGCCGTCCGCGATCCCAACTACCGCATCATGCTCAGCCCCGAGGGGATACACGTCTTCAACCGGGACGGCATGGTCTCCGCCACGGACCCGTTCTCCCTGTTTCCCCGGCTGAAGGAGCTGGAGGGGGACCCGCCCCACGCCTTTTACCTGGGCGTGGAACTGGCCCGGGCCCAGATTGCCTGGCAGCTGGGAAAGCGTTATGTTCAGGATGAGGAACTGGACTGGGGCGTGGCTGTGCCCGCGGAACGCCTGTCGGAATCGGAGCAGCAGAGCCGCGCCGCCCACGCGGTAAAAGAAGGGGGCTTCAAGAAGGCGGGCAGCACCCTGAAGGCGCGCAGGAAGAAGAAGCACAAGACATGATCTTTGAAACCATCATCACCACCCTGAACGAGGACGCGAGCACCCATATCGCCCCCATGGGGATCCGGCGGGAGGAGGGACGCTTCCTCATCGCCCCGTTCAAGCCGTCCACCACCCTGGACAACCTGCGGCGCCGCGGGGAGGCGGTGATCAACCTGACCGACGACGTGACCGTCTTCGCCGGCTGCCTCACCGGCCGCTGCGACTGGCCGACCCGTCCGGCCCGGGCCGTGGCGGGGAAGGTGCTGGAATCGGCCCTGGCCCACGTGGAGGTAAGGGTGGAGCGCATCGAGGATGACGAGACGCGGCCGCGCTTCTACTGCGAGGCCGTGCATCACGGCAACCATGCCCCGTTCCGGGGATTCAACCGGGCCCAGGCCGCCGTTATCGAGGCGGCGATCCTGGTCAGCCGCCTGCACATGCTGCCGCCGGACAAGATCGACCGGGATATGGCCTATCTGCAGATCGCCGTGGACAAGACGGCGGGGGAAACGGAGCGCCGGGCGTGGAGCTGGCTGGTGGAGGAGATCGAGCGTTTCCGGAAACGGCAGGAAGAGGCGGCGCAGTCGTGACCGGCATGCTGGCCAGCATCCGTGACGAAGAGGAAGCGCGCCTGGTCCGCCGCGCCGGCGTTGACGTCATTGATCTCAAGAACCCCGCCGCCGGCGCGCTGGGCGCCCTGGAGACGGAACTCGTGCGGCGTATTGTAAACCGAACAGATAAGGGTGTTCCGTTCAGCGCCACCATCGGCGACGTCCCCTACCGCGCCCCGCTGATCGAGCCGAGGATCCGCGCCATGGCTGAGACGGGCATTGATTACGTCAAGGTGGGCGTCTTCGGCGACCCTTTTGATGCAGCCGTCCTGGACATGCTGCAGGGCTTCTCGCAGAGGGGCGTGCAGATCATCCTGGTCCTGTTCGCCGAGGACCCGCTGCCCCGGGATTTGCGCTATTTTGCTGACGCCGGGGCGGCCGGGGTCATGCTGGACACCCGGGACAAGCGGACCGGCTCGCTGCGGGACAAACTGCCGGACCGGCGCCTGCAGGCATTTGTCCGGATGGCACGGTCGGCGGGGCTGCTGTGCGGCCTGGCCGGTTCGCTGTCGGAAACAGACGTCCCCGCACTGCGGGCACTGGAAGCGGATTACCTGGGTTTCCGGGGTGCCCTGTGCGGGGAAGGGCGGCGCAGCGCAGCTCTCGACGCAGGCCTCGTCCGTCGGCTGCGTGTGTCCGTAACGGACGGCGGCGTCAGCTGCTGCGCCTGATCCACACACTCCATACGAAGGAGGTGAACGACATGGCTCAATGGCGAAAAAAGACCAAGGACGAGACCTACACCGAGGAGGAAATCGAGGCGCGCCTCAAGGAGGAGCTGCCGCACTGGTATTACGAGAACGGCTGGATCCGCCGCAAGTACAAGACCAGCGGCTGGAAAGCAACGCTGATGGTCATCAATACCGTCGGCCACCTGGCGGAGGCCGCCTTCCACCATCCGGATCTGACCGCGTCCTACGCCTTCGTCATCGTCAAGCTGATGAACCACGCCGCCAAGGGCGTGACGGACAAGGATTTCGAGCTGGCGAAGAAGATCGAGGAAGTGGTGATGTGGCGTCCTGGTCAGGATCCTGACAGCGCCCTGGAAGGGACGCCGGACGATCCGCGGTTCAAGTACATCAAATACGACTAGCAGGGCACGAGGTAGAAGGCGTCAGGAGAATTATTCCTCGCCCTCATTGCGTTTCCAGGTGCCTGATTTGCCGCCGGATTTCTCCAGCAGGCGGATGTCACTCATGATCATGCCCCGGTCCACGGCCTTGCACATGTCATAGATGGTCAGCAGGGTGACCTGCACCGCGGTGAGGGCCTCCATCTCCACCCCGGTAGTCGCGGTGGTTTCCGCCCGCACCCGGCAGTGGACGGCGTTTTCCCCGGCGTCGGGCTCCAGCCGGATATCGATGTGGCTGAGGGGCAGGGGATGGCACAGGGGGACGAGTTCGGCCGTCTTCTTGGCGGCCATGATCCCGGCGACCCGGGCCACACCCAGGACGTCCCCCTTGCTGTGACCACCCTCCCTGATCAGGGCCAGGGTCTCGGGCCGCATGGTGATGCGCCCGCCGGCCACGGCGATACGCCGAGTGGCCGGCTTGTCGCCGACATCCACCATGTGGGCGTCGCCCTGCCGGTTGAAATGGGTTAACTTGGACATTTGTGACCTCGTATCCTACACATCATATAATAGGTTCCAGTCTTACGGGAACGGAAGTTATGTCAATAACGGTCAAATATTTTGCGAGTCTGCGGGAAAGGCTGGGCCGGGAACAGGATATCGTCGGGTATGAAGACGGCCTGACCGTGTCCGGGGCCTGGTCCAGGGCCAACGCCGGCGAACCCATACCGGATTCCCTCATGATCGCAGTCAACATGAAGTACGTGAAGGGCGACGTCGAACTGGCCGACGGCGATGAGGTGGCCTTTTTCCCGGCGGTGACCGGCGGCTGAGCCATGGATATTGAACTCAGGGAAGCGCCATTCGATCCCTGGCGGGAGACGGCGGACTACCAGCAGCGACTGGGGGAGCCGGGCAGGGCCGGGGCGGTGTCAACCTTCGTCGGGACCATGCGCGACTTCAACGAGGGCGAGCAGGTGCAGGCCATGACGCTGGAGCATTATCCCGGCATGACGGAGAAGCACCTCAGGGAGATATGCGCTTCATCATCGAGGACCTCAAATCCCGCGCCCCTTTCTGGAAGAAGGAGAAGCTCGCCGGGGGTGAACGCTGGGTGGAGAAGAATACCTCGGGCTATTCGGAAAAATGATCAACCACGAAGGACACAAAGTAAAAAGTTCTCGCAGAGGCGCAGAGACGCAAAGTTTTATTATTTCATTCTGACATATCTTTTCACTTGGCGCCTTTGCATCTTGGCGAGATCATATGTTTTCTAAGTTTGATTGGCTGGAAATTGACGGGTTGGCTGCAGTGCTCACGGGAATAGTGAATTTATTTTCTAACTCTGTATTTTCTAACTCTGTGTCCTCTGTGGCATGTTTTAACAAGGCATCGTAACTGACGGGAAGATTAGCATGTACATCAGGGTATTAGGTTCGGCCGCCGGCGGCGGTTATCCGCAGTGGAACTGCAATCATCCCAACAGCCGCCGGGCGCGCCAGAATGATCCTGCTGCGAAACCGCGCACCCAGTCCTCCATTGCCGTCAGTGTTGGCGGCGAGGACTGGTTTCTTTTCAACGCCTCGCCCGATCTCAGACAGCAGATCAACGAGAACACCGTCCTGCAGCCCAGGCAGGGTCTTCGCCACAGCCCCATCCAGGGGGCGGTGCTGACCAATGCCGATGTGGATCACGTGGCGGGCCTGCTGAGCCTGCGCGAATCACAGCCCCTGCACATCTACGCCACGCAGCGGGTGCTGGACGTTCTGGCGGCCAACAGCATCTTCAATGTCCTCAACCCGGAGTTCGTCAAGCGCGAGGCAATACGCCTGGAGGAGCCGGTGCAACTGCTGAAAACAGACGGCAGCGATTCGGGGATACGCATCACGCCCTTCGCCGTACCCGGCAAGGTGGCGCTGTGGCTGGAGGACGCCAGTAAGGGAGACAATTTCGGCTCCGTGGCGGAGGACACCATCGCCCTGCAGGCGGAGGACATGCAAAGCGGCAGCCGGTTTTTTTATATCCCCGGCTGCGCCGAAGTGACTGCGGAACTGGCCGAGAGGCTGCGGGGTGCCGAACTGATCCTTTTCGACGGCACCCTTTGGGTGGATGATGAAATGATACGCGACGGCGTGGGGGTGAAGACCGGCAAACGCATGGGACACATGAGCGTCTCCGGCAACGACGGCACCATGGCGGCGCTGGCCCCCCTGGATATCAAACGCAAGATATTCATCCATATCAATACCACCAACCCCATCCTCCTGGAAGACAGCGCCGAGCGGCAACAGGTCGAGGATGCCGGCTGGGAAGTGTCTTACGACGGCATGGCCATAGAACTTTGAGGGCCGTGCGGGGACGGTTATGCTGAGACGCACGTTCCTGCTGCTGCTGGCCCTCGCGGCCGCTTGTCCCTCGGGCCCGGCCCGGGCCGACGCCCAGGAGCGGTTGTCATTCCTGGTCATCGGCGACTGGGGCAAGCAGGGCAACCGGCCGCAGAAACGGGTGGCCGCGGCCATGGACGCCCTGGCCGCGCGGATCCATGTCGATTTTATCGTCAGCACCGGCGACAATTTTTATCCGGCCGGGGTGAAATCCCCCGATGATCCGCACTGGCGCAAGACCTTCGAGGAGGTCTATGACCTGCCTCATTTGAAGTCGCTCCCCTGGTACGTGAGTCTCGGCAACCATGATTACCTGGGTGACGTCCGAGCGGAGATCGCCTACGGCAAAACTCATTCTCGCTGGCGTCTGCCTGCCCCCTATTATTCGCACAGTTTTTCTTCCGCCAGTCCGCTGGCCCAGCTGTTCTTTCTCGACACCAATGCGTTCATCGCTTATTACCGCGCCAGGCCGGACCGGTATAACCGTATCGACGCCGCGGACACCGGTGGTCAGCTAAACTGGCTGCGCCGTCAACTGCGGGAGTCCAGGGCCGTGTGGAAAATCGTCATCGGCCATCATCCTGTCTATTCCTCGGGATTCCACGGGGACACCAGGGAGCTGAAAACATTACTGCCGCCGCTGTTCCGGCAATTCGGCGTCCAGGCCTATTTCTCCGGCCACGATCATGATCTGGAATACTACCGTCCCCCTGGGGGCACGGCCTATATTGTTTCCGGCGGCGGTTCCGGTCACAGGTGGATATGGTCGCGACGGGCCGGCCGGTTTACGGCCGCCACTTCCGGATTCGTCCATGTCGCGCTGGATCGGGACAGCATGACCGTCCGGTTCTTCGATGAAAAGGGTAGGGAACTGTATCGGCGGATCATCAAGCCTGACTAGATGATGTGAGGAGTGACAGAAAGGGTGGCACCTTTCTTTGAGCTACCAAGTTTTTGTTACCCCTTACTCCTCACACCTTACACCTAACTTTTCAGACGATGCCAAAGAAGGGCATAACCTCCACGGTCTCGCCCGGGTCCACGCCGGCGTTGTCCATCCCCAGGATAATGAAGCAATTCATGGCCCGCAGGGCGGGCTGCACGAACAGGTAGAAGGTCACCATCACCGAGACCGGATTGCCGGGCAGGCCGAAGAACACGGCGTCTTTCACTTGGCCGAAGGACAGGGGACGGCCCGGCTTCATGGCCACTTTCCAGAACGAGACATTGCCCACCCGGTTCAGGCATTCGCGCACGTAATCGGCTTCCCCTACGGAGACCCCGCCCGAGGTGATCACGACGTCGGCGGCCGCGGCGGCGGACACAAAGGCCTGCTCGATGAGTTCCCGCTGATCGCGTACCACGCCCATGTCGATGATCTCCGCGTTCAGGCGCGCCAGCATGGCGTACAAGGTGTAGCGGTTGCTGTCGTAGACGCAGCCCTCGTCAAGCGTCTCGCCTATGGAGCGCAGTTCATCCCCGGTGGAAAAGAAGGCAACGCGCAGGCGCCGGGCGACTTCGACTTCGCCGATGCCCAGGGAGGCGAGCAGCCCGATATCGGCCGGGATCAGGCGACGTCCCCGGGACAGGACCACCTCCCCCTGCTTGATGTCCTCGCCGGCACGGCGGATGTTGTCGCCCCGGCGCGTGGCGTTATCGATGCGGATGAGGTCGCCGTCGCGCTCCACGTCCTCCTGGATGATCACCGTGTCCGCTCCTTGCGGCAGCACGGCGCCGGTCATGATGCGGGCGCAGGTGCCCCTCTCCAGAGACCCATCCAGCGGCTTCCCGGCCCAGGCGGTGCCGATGACCTTGAGTTCGGCGCTGCCGCTTTCGGGGATGTCATCGCTGCTAACGGCGTAGCCGTCCATGGCGGAGTTGGTGCCGTAGGGGACGTTGATGCCGGAGGCGACGTCCGCGGCCAGGATGCGGTTGAGCGCTTCCCTGACGGGGACTGTTTCCGTTTCCGCCACCGGATGGACGTCGGCGAGGATCTTCTCCAGGGCGAGGTCCGGCGCCAGGGACCGGGGATCGAAATCGTCCCGGCAGCTGGGGTCTTTGGCCACGGGTTTGCCGCTCATGGTTCCTTATTCAATTTGGTCCGCTTCAGCAGGACGATGTTGTCCAGGAAGCGATCGACAATGAAATCCGCCACGGCCCGGGGCTCGTCCAGACCGAATACGGGCAGATCCGTCTCCACCGCCTCCGGTTCATCCGTGGCGATGGCGATGATGTTCCGGTCCTCCCGGAACAGCGGGGGATTGGGGGATAGGGGCGGTCTTGAAACCTTCCACCAGCACCACGTCCAGGTTGTCCAGGTCCAGGTGACGGACGTGGAATTCCAGCGGCCGGTCGCCCTTGACCTCGTGTTCCTCCATCAGCGCCCAGCGCTGGCTGGAACCCAAAAGGACCTGGCTGGCGCCGGCCTTGCGCAGGCGGTAGCTGTCCTTGCCCGGATAATCGATATCGAATTTATGATGGGTGTGCTTCACCAGGCCGACCCGCAGGCGGCGTTCGGTGAGCACGGGGATCACACGGGTCAGCAGGGTGGTCTTGCCGGTGCCGCTGTAGGCGGCGAAGCCGACCACCGGGACGGGGATGCCGGGCAGGGTCTCAGGCATGGGTCAGGGTCGCCTCCATTTTCGCCACGTCCTCCGGCGTATTGACGTTGATAAAGGTATCCGGCCGGTCGGAAAAGTCCACCACGGCCGTGGCGTGACGCTCAAACCAGCGATCTATCTTCCGCTCCCCGCCGTTCAGGTAGTCCAGCAGGGAATCCAGCAGTGCGCAACGGATCAGGCTGAATACCGGCTGCATGCGCTCGCCGTTGTGGGCCACGCCGATATCGGCCTGCTCTTCCCGCAGCCTCAGGAACAGCCGCGCCACCAGGTCCGGGGGGATATTGGGCGAATCGCAGGGCAGGGTGGCGATGTAATCCGTGGCGGCGACCCGCATGCAGCTCGCCATGCCCGCCAGCGGTCCGTTGTAGCCATCGAATTCATCGGCGACGACGGGATAACCGAAGCGGGCGTAACGTTCGCGGCTGCGGTTGGCGTTGATCAGCAGCGCACCCACCTGGGGCCTTAAGGCCTCTATGACGTATTCCACCATGGGCCTGCCGGCGATCTCGATCAGCCCCTTGTCCCGGCCGCCCATGCGCCGCGCCTCGCCGCCGGCGAGTATGACGCCGGTGACGGCGTCCCTGGACTCCGGGTCGGCGTTCATCATGGCTTAATCGGCGGCGGCTTTCCGCTTCAGGTTGGCCACCTCCAGTTTCGGGGGGAGCTTGACGTCGAATTTGATATTTTCCGCCCCGTGATAGACCAGGAAATGCCTGCCCTTGGCCCGGGAGAACAGGGTAATGCCGAAATCCCGGGCCAGCTTCAGTCCCATCTGGGTGATGCCGGAGCGGGACAGGAGGGCGGGGATACCCATCTGGCCCACCTTCATGACCATCTCCGAGGTCAGGCGGCCGGTGGTATAGAACAGCTTGTCGGCGCCGCCTGTGCCCTCCAGCCACATGCGCCCGGCGATGGCGTCCACGGCGTGGTGACGGCCCACGTCTTCGACGAAGATCAGCGGTTCGGTGGCGCTGCACAGGGCGCAGCCGTGCACGGCGCCGGCGGTCCGGTAGACCTCGTTACGGGCGCCCAGGTTTTTCAGCAGGGTATAGATAGCGGACTGTTTCAGGGGTATGGGCGCGATGTCGATCTGGTCCAGCTGCTCCAGGATGTCCCCGTAAACCGTTCCCTGGCCGCAGCCGGTGGTGACGATGCGCGGCCCCAGCCGTTCCTTCCAGTCATCGCGCTCGGAGTGGGTGGTGATGGCGGCGGCGTTGACCTCCCAGTCCACCTGCACGGATTTGATCTCGCGGATATCCGAGATCAGTCCCTGGTTCTTCAGGTAGCCCAGGGCAAGATGTTCCGGACGCATGCCCAGGGTCATCAGGGTGACGATCTCGTAACTGTCCACGTAGATGGTCAGCGGACGCTCGTCAGCGATATCCTGGGTGCGGATATTCCGGTATTCATCCATGACGTCGACGCTGATGGTAGGCTGCAGCCCGGCGTCGGTCATTTCCGGGCGGTAGTCGGCAGGCATGTCTACCCCCCCGTAACGTTCATGTGGCGGAAGATCACCGGTTTGGCCGCAAGGTTGAAGTCGTGACCCAGGGGCTTGATGGCCATGGCCCCGTGTATGGCCTCTTTCAATTTCTCCATGTCCCCGGGATGGCTGCGCACGACTTCCCGCAGGTCCACGGAATGCTCCTGGCCCAGGCACAGCAGCAGCCGGCCCTCGCAGGTCAGTCTCACCCGGTTGCAGCTTTCGCAGAAGTTGTGGCTGTGGGGAGAGATGAAGCCGACCCGGTTACCGGTCTCGGCGATCCGGAAATACTACGAGGGCCCGCCGGTGGTCTCGGTGGTGGGCAGCAGGGTGAACACCTGTTCCAGGTCCTCCCGGATGTTGTCGCTGGAATAATAGGCCTCGGCGCGATCATGCTCACCGATGAGCCCCAGCGGCATCTCCTCGATGAAGCTGATATCCATGCCCCGATCGCCGGCGAAGCGCACCAGGTCGGCGACTTCCTCGTGGTTACGGTGCTTGAGGATGACGGCGTTGATCTTGAGTTTCTCGAATCCGGCCGCGAGCGCCGCGTCGATGCCGGCCAGGACCCGGATGAGATCGCCGACACGGGTGATGCGCCTGAATTTCACCGGATCCAGGGAATCCAGGCTGATATTGAGGCGGCTGACCCCGGCGTCCCGGATGGGCCCAGCCATTTTTGCCAACTGGGAGCCGTTGGTGGTCATGACCAGCTCGCCCAGGCCGGGCAGACGGCCCAGATCATTGAGCAAATGGATGACATTGCGACGCACCAGCGGTTCCCCGCCGGTGATGCGGATCTTGGTCACGCCCAGCTCGGTAAAGGCGCGGCCCACCAAGGCCAGCTCCTCCAGGGTCAGGAGTTCAGAGCGGGGCACGAATGTCATGTCTTCTTCCATGCAGTACACGCAGCGAAAATCGCAGCGGTCCGTCACGGAGATGCGCACATAGTTGACAGTCCGGCCGAAATTATCGACCAGTTGCTCCGGTGCTTGCTGGGTCTCTGTCATATATATATAAGACAATGAAAAATAGGTAATAGTTGTGACGCGGCCGACAGTGCTCCAATTCTACGTGCCCGCCCCGGGGTGGTCAAAGCGCTCGCGCCCCCGGCGGCTCTCGCCGGGTGATTCTTTGAGGGATAAAAACCTTTAAAAACAAATAATTATATTATACAGGGTGGCGCCGGGATGGACTGGCGCTCGTGCAGCATCCAGAAGCGCAATGAGAGTGAGGGGTGAGAAGCAAATCGTGAAACGTAAATCGTGAATCGTGGGATGGTGAGAGCATTTCCTCGTTACTCGATTCACGACTTAGGAATAACGATTCACCAATTCTTATACGGATGTTCCACCAGGCACACGTTGTAATAGCGCGGGTCGTGGGAGACTTCCTCACCCAGCCAGGGCGGGTGTTGGAAGGTTTCGTCGTGGGCTTTCAACTCCAGCTCGGCAACCACGAGGCCGGCATTTGCCCCGGCAAATTCATCGATCTCCCAGGTGTGTCCCTGGTGCTGGATGTAGTGGCGGGTCTTTTCGATCAGAGGCTGCGTGCATAATCCCTGCAGCATGGCCCGGGCATCGTCCCCGGGGATGGCGTAATCGTATTCCGTTCGGGTCACGCCCAGGGTCATGCTCTTGATATTCAGGCTGGCCCTGCCGCCGGCGATGCGGACGCGGATCGAACCCCTTTCCGTGTTGGCCAGATAACCCTGTATGATCTCTTCGCTGTTCGTGCTTAAATCACGCCAGGAATCGTCCTTGACCAGAAATTTTCTTTCGATCTCGGTCGCCATGCTCGGATACTAGCGATCGGCACTGAACCGGACAAGTCGCACCACGCTGCTGCATGACTTTCAGAGAGACACTGCAGGCACTGGGAAACCGGCGCATGAGCGCCATGCTGTTGCTCGGCTTCGCCTCGGGCCTGCCCCTGGCCCTGTCCGGCGGCACCCTGCAGGCATGGCTGGCGACCACATCGGTGGATATCCGCACCATCGGTGCGTTCTCCCTGGTGGGATTGCCGTATACGCTGAAATTCCTCTGGTCACCGATCATGGATCGCTTTGTGCCGCCGTTTCTGGGACGGCGGCGCGGGTGGATAGTGATTACCCAGGTACTGCTGATCACCCTGATCTTCACCATCGGTGCAAGTTCGCCGGAGCGGGCCATTGCCCTTGTGGCCGTGCTGGCCCTGATGCTGGCTTTTGTCTCCGCTTCCCAGGACATCACCATAGACGCCTACCGTGCCGACGTCCTGCATCCGCAGGAACGGGGTTTCGGCGCCGCCCTGTCCGTGGCCGGTTACCGGGTCGCGATGCTTGTCTCCGGCGGACTGGCTCTGATCCTGGCCGATTATCTCGGGTGGAATACGACCTATTCCATCATGGCTGTTTTGATGGGTATCGGCGTGGTGGCGGCATTCTTCGGGCCGGAGCCGGAAGTCCGGGCCACGCCGCCGCCGACTTTACAGGAGGCGGTAATCGCCCCCTTCGCCGAATTCCTCAGCAGGGACGGAGCGCTGTGGCTGTTGCTGCTGATCGTGCTCTACAAGATCGGCGACGCCTTCGCCGGCACCCTGACCACGACGTTCCTGCTGCGCGGGCTGGGATTTACGCTGACCGAGGTGGGGGTCGTGAACAAGTGGCTGGGCGTGGCGGCGTCCGTCTTCGGTGGACTCGCCGGCGGGGCCCTGATGATGCGTTGGGGACTTTACCGATGCCTGCTCTGGTTCGGCCTGCTGCAGGCGTTTACCAACCTGGGCTTCATGTTCCTGGCCCTGGTCGGCAAGAGCTTCGCCGGTATGGTTACCGTGGTGGGTCTGGAGAATCTGGCGGGGGGCATGGGCACGGCCGTGTACGTGGGACTGCTCATCGCCCTGTGCAATCACCGCTACAGCGCGACCCAGTATGCCCTGCTGTCATCCCTGGCCGCCATCGGGCGCGTCTTTGTCGGCCCCCCTTCGGGCTTCCTGGTGGCGGCCACGGGCTGGGCGGTCTTCTTTTTCATCACCTTTATAGCTTCGCTGCCGGGCATTGCGTTGTTGGTGGGATTGAGGAAGACGATCTCCGGCTACGAGGCTTCAGCGTGAAGGCCCATGTCCGCTGACAGCCGCAGGCCGCGCATTGCCATCGAATACTGCAGCCGCTGCCGGTTTGTTCTGCGCGCGACCTGGCTGGCCCAGGAACTTCTGATGACCTTCGGTGAAGAGCTGGGCGAGGTCGCCCTGCTGCCGGGCAAGGGCGGGATATTCGAGATCAGGGTTGACGGGGAGGTGGTGTTCTCGAAAGCGGAGCGGGGCCGCTTTCCCGAGGCGAAGGAGGTGAAGCAACTGGTGCGCAACCGTGTTGCCCCCGAAAAGGACCTGGGCCACAGTGACCGTTGATCGCCGGCGCGGGTTCAGCGCAGATGGAAATAAAGGCTGCCGCCGTAGCGCCAGGTGTCGCGGTAATTATCCCGATAGCCGTGGCTGTAACCGTGGCGGTAATAGCGTCCGTAGCCGTCATCCCCGTAGCCGCGGTAATGACCGTAGGGATAGCCGTAGGCGCCGCGTTGATGAGGGCGATCCGCCTGCCGGCGGCTGTCCAGCGTATTCCTGCTGATATTCAGGTTGTACTGATTCTGGCCGGAAAGGCGGTAGCCGATCCCCCCAGGGGAGGACGGGCCATAGGAATTAACCGGCGGGCCGACCTGGAAATGGCCGTACACACCCTCCGCCGGCGAAGCCGTGGGATAACCCGCCAGACAGAGGGAGGAGGCTAGTACTGCGCCGCACAGTAATGTTCTCTTCATGTTGCCGCCTCGACGGTTGCCTGTACCATATTCGACCCCGCGTCGGGGGAGGCGGTTCCTCGGATCAGGGATCCCTCACCACCCGGATGCCGATGAAATCGTATCTTGTATCCGGTGCATACTTGTCCCGCTGGGCGTGGCGAATAGAGGAAGGCGGGCTGCTGTAGGCACCGCCGCGGACGTCGCGATAGCTGCAGTCCCCTCCCTTCCAGACGCTGCCGTCGGTGGGCGCGCCGTTGTAATCCTTGTGCCAGCAATCCTCGACCCATTCCGCGACGTTACCGGCGGTGTCGTATATCCCGAAGGGATTGGGGGCAAAGCTGCCGATCTTGGTGGGTTTGCGGGGGTTCAAGCCATCGCTGCAACTGAAGCAGTAGGCCATGCCGGGCTTGGGATCGTAACCCCACCAGTAGGTGGATTCCTTACCGGCGCCGGCGGCGTATTCCCACTCTGCCTCAGACGGCAGGCGGTAGTGCTTCCCGGTCTCTCGCGAGAGCCATTTCGCATAGTTAACGGCGTCTTTCCACCTGACATTGAATACGGGATGATCCGATCTTCTCAGGTGCTCACTGTCCGGGCGGGACCGGCCGGTAGCCCGGGCGAACCTGTCGTACTGGGCGAAGGTGATCTCGTATTTGCTCATGGCGAAACGCTTGAGGGTGACCTTGTGCCGCGGTCTCCCTTCCGCATCGCCGGAGCTCGCCGGGCTGCCCATCTCGAAGCTGCCGGCGGGGATCCACACCATGGTCGGGCCGCGGGTGCCGTTCCTGAGGTTGTCATGGAATTCCACCGGCTTTGCAGTGGCGGGCGCGGGTTTTGTCTGCGGCTTCGTCGTCTCCTCGGTCGCCGGTGGCGGCGCCGGCTGGGGCTTCTTCGGGGCCGCCGCTGGGGCGGGCGTCTCGACTTTTGCGGGAGCGGGTGTCTGGGCCTGCTCAGCCGGCGTTGCGGGCGGGGGAGGCGGTGCTGTAGGGCGGGATTTGCCGCCGCCCTGCATCAGGAAAACACCCGCCGCGATCCCGAGGAGGATCACGGCGGCGACACCGATAATAAGGCCGGTCTTGCCCTTGCCGCCGCCCTCGCCGGTTTCCGCAGGGGCGGCCTGGGCCGACGCCTGACCGGCCGTGACAGCCGGCGCCGGTTTTTTCGCGGCTGGAGCGGCTTCTTCTTCCGGTTCCGGGGCTGCAGCGGCGGCCCTTTCCTTGACGTCCACCACCACGACGGTGGTGGTGTCCTGTTTGGGCATGTCGGCGTCCTCAACAGCGCCAAGCAGGGCCACCGCGCAGTCTTTGGGAGTTTCGGACCAGTCCGAGAACTGTATGATCTTGCCGTGGCTGAGGGTGTCCATACCGTCGCTGCACAGGATCACCCGATCGCCCTCCTGCAGCTCGAAGGGTTCGGAGGAGACGTCGATTTCATTGATTTCGTCGCCGGTCACCGCGCTCATGAGCATGTTGCGGGCCAGGCCCGGCTCAGGATCTACCGGCGTTCCCTGTGCCTCCATGCGGTCCAGAAATCCGCCATAGCTATGATCGGCGTTTTTCTTGGTCAGTTCCTTGTCCCTGAGGAGGTATAGATGGCTGTCGCCGACGCTGACCCACCAGAGTTTTCCGCTTTCCAGGATCGCCGCCACTATGGTGCAGCCCATCCCGGACAGGGCCGGGGTCTCCATGATGGTCTCCTTGACGGAGGAATTCGCCTTGATGATGCATTCATACAAGACGTCGGCGGGGTTTGCGGAGGGGTAGTTGGCGGAGACGTGTTTGTTGAATGCCTGCACCGCCATGTTGCTGGCCACGTTGCCCGCGGCATGGCCGCCCATGCCGTCGGCGATGATGATCAATGCGCTGGGATTGCCCTCAGCGTCGGTCAGATTCGTGATCAGGAAAGCGTCTTCCTGATATTCTCTGGCGCCGTCTATCTGGGCGCCTGCGAGTTCGAATTGCAGTGCCATTTCCTGCCCCGGGATACCCCAATTTGATACACAAGAGCAACCAAGAAAGCCCTGACGCTAACCAGGGTTTCCGCGACACGGGCCATGCCGGTTGTGATCCG
>JARRRO010000048.1:0-7623 GCA_037380645.1 Gammaproteobacteria bacterium
TCCGGCGTCCCAGCGACCCAGACGCGCATGAGCTCCAGGGCGGCGTTGGAGGCGGAAGCGGCGCGGGACTCCCCGCTCGCGCAGATCACATCTGCGCCGCGCTAGGCGACCCGGGGGATGTAGACGTTTTCATACCAGTCCTGGTCCACCTGTTCCAGGGCGGGCTGGCCGTTCACGGTGGCGTGATGCAGATCCGGATACTGGGTGGTGGAGTGGTTGCCCCAGATGCACAACCGGCGGATGGCGCCTACCTGGCTGCCGGTCTTCTGGGCCAGCTGGGCCAGGGCGCGGTTGTGGTCCAGCCGCGTCATGGCGGTGATCCGTCCCGGGTCAATGTCGGGGGCGTTGGCGGAGGTAATGAGGGCGTTGGTGTTGGCGGGATTGCCCACCACGATCACCTGCACGTCACCGGCGGCGCGATCGTTCAGCGCCCGGCCCTGGGCCTTGAAGATGGCGGCGTTGCCCTCCAGCAGGTCGCGCCGTTCCATGCCGGGACCCCGGGGCTTGGCGCCCACCAGGAAGGCGTAGTTCGCCCCATCGAAGGCGGTCCCGGCGGCGTCGGAGGTCTCGATGCCGACCAGGGTGGAGAACGCGCAGTCCTGCAGTTCCATCACCACCCCCTCCAGGGCCTGCATGGCCGGCGTGACTTCCAGCAGCTGCAGAATAACCGGCTGATCCCTGCCCAGTAATTCCCCGGCGGCGATGCGGAATAAAAGGGCGTAGCCGATCTGGCCAGCAGCCCCGGTAACGGCGATTCTGACAGGTTTTTTCATGGGAAGAACATCTCCTCAATTTCCGGTTGAACAGGACCCGGAACGGACCGGCGCTGCCTAGCCGCGATCTTCCATGGGCACGTAGTCGCGCTGTTCCCGGCCCACGTACAACTGTCGCGGCCGGCCGATACGGAAGGCCGGGTCTTCCATCAGCTCTATCCACTGGGCAATCCAGCCGGCGCTGCGGGCCAGGGCGAACATGACGGTAAACATTTCCGAGGGGATCCCCAGGGCCTCGTAGATGAGGCCGGAATAAAAGTCCACGTTGGGATAGAGCTTGCGCTCGATGAAGTATTCATCTTCCAGGGCAATGCGTTCCAGCTCCATGGCAGTCTCGAACATGGGCTGGTTCAGGTTCATCTCGTCCAGCAGGTCATGGCAGGCCTGGCGGATGATCTTGGCGCGCGGGTCATAGTTCTTGTAGACCCGGTGGCCGAAGCCCATGAGGCGGAAGGTATCGTCCTTGTCCTTCGCCCGCTCCACGTATTTCTGGATGTTCCGGGGATGCTCGATCTCCTCGAGCATGTTGATCACGGCCTCGTTGGCGCCGCCGTGGGCCTTGCCCCACAGGGTGCAGATGCCGGCGGCGACACAGGCGAAGGGGTTGGTCTCGGCGCTGCCGGCCAGGCGTACCGTCGAGGTCGAGGCGTTCTGTTCGTGATCGGCGTGCAGGATGAACAGCAGGTCCAGGGCGCGCAGCGCCACCGGGTTGGGCCGGTATTCCTCGCTGGGCCAGGAAAACATCATGTACATCAGGTTCTCGATGTAGCCCCGGTTGTTGTCCGGATAGACGAACGGCAGTCCCGAGGCGTATCGGTAACACTTGGCCGCCAAGGTGGGCATCTTGGCGATGACGCGGCGCGCCGTCAGCAGGCGGTGTTCGGGATTGCGGATATCGGTGGCGTCGTGATAATAGGAGGCGATGGCTCCGAACACGCCGGCCATGATGGACATGGGGTGGGCGTCGTAGCGGTAACCGGTATAGAACCGGGACAGGTGCTCATGGGTCATACTGTGCATGCAGATGGCCCGCCGCCACTCCTCCATCTGCTGCCGGGTGGGCAGCTCGCTGTGGAGCAGGAGGTAGCAGGTTTCCAGGTAGGTGCTGTGAGTGGCCAGCTGCTCTATGGGATAGCCGCGGTACATGAGGACGCCCTGCTCCCCGTCCAGGTAGGTGATAGCGCTCCGGCAACTGGCCGTATTCACGAAACCGGGGTCGTAGGCGAACAGCCCCAGCTCGCCGTACAGACTGCTGGTATTGATGACCGGCGTCCCGTAGACGCCCTCTTCCACCGGACACTCGATCTGCCGGCCGGTGCGGTTATCAATAATGGTTACCGTATCAGACATCGAACACCCTCCCGAGGCGGGTTACAAACTGCTGTTTCAGCGTTAGAATTATTTTTTATTGTGGTGCAGCATACAGGGGAGTCAGAGGCCAGGGCAAGTACGCCCAGCCACAAACGGCATCCATTATGCATGGGTTTTATGTTAAAACTGTCCGGTTGCCTAAACTTAGGGGCACAAAATCGCCGGTTACATAAGATTCAGCGAATTAGTGATTGAGATTTATCGGAAATACCCGTTCCTGTAGTACACTTTAAGGCCCAGAACCACGGGATCCCGCAGAGACTGAAGGCAGAGGAGAAATGAGCAACCCAGAACCGTCGTGTTTATACAGCGCCAACGCCAGCTTTATCGAAGATCTATACGAGGCGTTCCTCCAGGATACGACCAGCGTCAGCCCCGAATGGCGCGATTATTTCCTTAAAATTCAAGAAGAAACGACCGGAAACGGCCGGGATGTCCCGCACTCGGGGATCCGCGAGCGGTTTCTGGAGGCGGCTCGTCACCACCACGCCGCGGCGCCGGCGACCGTCGCCCCCGAGGCCGCGCCGGATCACCAGAAGCAGGTCTCCGTCCTGCAGCTCATCAATGCCCACCGCTTTCGCGGCCATCAGCAGGCGGAACTGGACCCCCTGAAACAGTATGACCGGCCCCCCATCGCGGAGCTGGACCCCGCCTACCACGGCCTCACCGAGGCGGACATGGGCATCCCCTTCAATACCGGCTCCCTGTTCGCCCCCCGGGAACTGCCGTTGCGGGAGATCCTGGACATCGTCCGTTCGACCTACTGCGGCACCATCGGCGCGGAATACATGCACATCAACGAGACCGAGCAGAAGCGCTGGATCCAGCAGCGGCTGGAGGAGCCCCGCGCCCAACCCGGCTTCAGCCCCGGCAAGCGCCGGCGCATCCTCAACCGCATCATCGCCGCCAACGCCCTGGAAGAATACCTGCATACCAAGTACGTCGGCCAGAAACGCTTCTCCCTGGAAGGCGGGGAAAGCCTGATCCCCCTGCTGGACGAACTGGTCCAGGACAGCGGCACCCAGTCTGTCCGGGAGGTCGTCATCGGGATGGCGCATCGCGGCCGCCTCAACGTCCTGGTCAACATCATCGGCAAACTGCCCCATGAACTGTTCGGCGAATTCGAGGGCAAGGGGCCGGAATCATCACCCTCGGGCGACGTGAAATACCACCTGGGTTATTCCTCCGATATCCAGACTACCAAGGATCCGGTGCATATAACCCTGGCCTTCAATCCGTCCCATCTGGAGATCATCGATCCTGTGGTCGAGGGTTCCGTGCGCGCCCGCCAGGATCGCCGCAACGACCGCATCCGCGACCAGGTCCTGCCCATCCTGATCCACGGCGACGCCGCCTTCGCCGGCCAGGGTGTGGTCATGGAGACCTTCCAGCTGTCGCAGACGCGTGGCTATTCCACCGGGGGCACGGTCCACATCGTCGTCAACAACCAGATCGGGTTCACCACCAGCGACCCCCTGGATTCCCGCTCCACCCACTACTGCACCGACGTGGCCAAGCTGATCCAGGCCCCCATTTTCCACGTCAACGCCGACGATCCGGAGGCGGTAGTCTTCATCGCCAAGCTGGCGCTGGATTTCCGCATGGAGTTCAAGAAGGACGTCGTCATCGACATGGTCTGCTACCGCAAGCACGGCCATTCGGAGGCGGATGAGCCGGCGGCAACACAACCGATCATGTACGGGCACATACGCAACCATTCCGATGTCAGGGCGCTGTACGAGGAGAAGCTCGTCCGGGAAGGCATCGTCACGGCAAAGGACGCCGAAGAAATCGCCCGGCAGTATGTCGATTCGCTGGAGTCAAACAAAAGTGTGGCCGGGCCCATGGCCACCAATATCAACATGAGCCATCTGATTAACTACGAGCCGTACAAGGAGACCACCTGGCGCACGGCGGTGGATACGACCATCAGCATGGAACAGGTGCAGCGTCTGACCCGGGCGATCACCACCATCCCCGAGCATTACAAGCTGCATCCGACGGTGAACAAGATCATCGAAAACCGGAAGAAGATGGGCAAGGGCGAAATCCTCATGGACTGGGGCTATGCCGAGACCATGGCCTACGCATCCCTGCTGGACGACGGCTCCCCGGTGCGGATTTCCGGCCAGGACAGCGCCCGTGGCACCTTCTTCCACCGGCACGCGGTCATTCACAACCAGGAAGACGGCGACACCTGGCTGCCGCTGCAGCACATCCGCGATGACCAGGCCTCTTTTCTGATCATCAACTCCATCCTGTCGGAAGAGGCGATCCTGGGGTTTGAATACGGCTACAGCAGCGCCGAACCCCGGGCACTGGTGATGTGGGAGGCCCAGTTCGGCGACTTCGCCAACGGCGCCCAGGTGGTGATCGACCAGTTCATTTCTTCCAGCGAGGCCAAGTGGGGCCGTTATTGCGGCCTGGTCGTGTTCCTGCCCCACGGCTACGATGGTCAGGGACCGGAGCATTCCTCCGCCAGACTGGAACGCTACCTGCAATTGTGCGCCCATGAAAACATGCAGGTATGCGTACCCAGCACTCCGGCGCAGATGTTTCACATGCTGCGCCGGCAATTGCTGCGGCCGTATCGCAAGCCGCTCATCGTCATGAGCCCCAAAAGCCTGCTGCGCCACAAGCTGTCCACATCCCCCCTGGAGGAGCTGGTAGAGGGCGGTTTCAAACTGGTCATCGGGGAGATCGACAATCTCGACAAGAACGACGTGACGCGGCTTTTGATGTGCTCCGGCAAGATTTATTTTGATCTGCTCGAAGCCAGGCGCAAGAATGAAATAGGCAATATCGCCATCGCCCGCATCGAGCAGCTGTTCCCCTTCCCCAGGGACGAAGTCAAAGCAATCATCGACAGCTATCCCAACCTGAAGGAAGTGGTGTGGGTGCAGGAGGAACCGAAGAACCAGGGCGGCTGGTACTACATGCAGTCCCGCGGCACCATGATCGGCTGCCTCGGTGAGAAACACGCCTTCGGTTACGCCGGACGCTTCTATTCTGCGTCACCGGCCGTCGGCTATATGAGCCTGCATCTGGCGCAGCAGAAGCAGCTGGTGGAAGACGCGCTGCAGCTGGACAAGCTCGAGGTCACCACGCACAAGAAAACGGCTTGATATCTCGCATCAAACAGCATGGCAGGGACCGAACGCCGTGATTCCCGCGCCCTTGAGGAATACACGGCTGTCGAAATTCATCCGGTACGGCGCCATTCCCGGATCCGATCCGGGAATGGCCTTATTCGCAACTTGCTTGAACAACAATAAATCGAGGAGAAGGTCGTGCTAATCGACGTGAAAGTCCCGGTGTTGGCGGAATCCATTTCGGAAGCCACGCTGATGAATTGGCACAAGAAGCCCGGCGACCCCGTCAAGCGCGGCGACAGCCTGATCGACATTGAAACCGACAAGGTAACCCTGGAGGTCTCCGCCGTGAACGACGGCGTCCTCGCCGAGATCCTCAAGGAGGACGGCGAGCTGGTAGAAAGCGACGAAGTCATCGCCCGCATCGATACCGGGGCCAAGGCCGGTACCGCAGCGCCGGAAAAACCCGCCGCGCAGGAGGAACAAGCGCCCCGGCAGCAATCCCTGGTGCCGGAGGAGGCCGGGGGGGAAGCCAAGCTGAGTCCGGCGGTAAAGAGCCTGCTGGAGGAACATCAACTGGACCCTGCCGCGGTCCCGGCCAGCCGCAAGGATGGCAGGCTGACCAAGGAGGACGTCCTCAACTATCTGAAAAAGCCGAGGCCGGCGCCTGCCGGGAAACCCGGGCCACAGGCGGAGCCGCCGGTCGAACCGGCCCCCGCGAAACCCAAGCCACAGGCGGAACCGCCGGCAAGACCGGCCCCCGCGAAGCCGCAGGCAACGCCGGAGCCGCCCCCACCGGCAGCGGCCGTCCCGGCACCCGCCCCCGCCTCGGCTCCACTGCCTGAGGGGGAACGCCCGGAGGAACGTGTTCCCATGACGCGCCTGCGCCGCCGCACTGCGGAACGGCTGCTGGCGGCACAGCACGAGAACGCCATTCTGACCACGTTCAACGAGGTCAACATGGAACCGGTCATGGAGCTGCGCAAGCGCTTCAAGGATGAATTCGAGTCCGAATACGGCGTCAAGCTGGGTTTCATGTCCTTCTTCACCAAGGCCACCGTCGAGGCCCTGAAGCGCTTCCCCATCGTCAACGCCTCGGTGGAGGATCAGGACATCATTTACCACGGTTACTTCGATATCGGCATCGCGGTCAGTTCCCCGCGCGGGCTGGTGGTACCGGTGATCCGCGACGCCGACATCCTGTCATTCGCCGAGATCGAGGCCAAGATCATCGAATACGGCCAGAAGGCCAGGGATTCCAAGCTGACCATCGAGGAGCTGACCGGCGGCACCTTTACCATCACCAACGGCGGCGTGTTCGGTTCCCTGTTGTCCACCCCCATTATCAACCCGCCCCAACGCGCCATCCTGGGGTTGCACAAGATCCAGGAGCGGCCCATGGCGGAGGACGGACGGGTGGTGGTGCGTCCCATGATGTACCTGGCCCTGTCCTACGATCACCGCGTCATCGACGGCCGCGACGCCGTGCAGTTCCTGGTGGAGATCAAGGAACTGCTGGAAGATCCGGCCCGCCTGCTCCTGCAAGTCTGAATGGCACCGCAACCATGAAAAATTACGATGTCATCGTCATAGGGGGTGGTCCGGGAGGTTACGTGGCCGCTATCCGCGCTGCCCAGCTCGGCCTCGCCACCGCTTGCGTGGAGAGCTGGCTCAACGAGGAGGGTGAACCCGCCCTGGGCGGCACCTGCCTGAACGTGGGCTGCATCCCCTCCAAGGCCCTGCTGGATTCCTCTCACCACTTCGCCTTTCTCAAGAGCGAGGCCGCCCAGCACGGCATCAATTCCGCCGGCGTCTCCATGGACGTTAACCGGATGATGGAGAGGAAAAAGACTGTGGTGAAAACCCTGACTCAGGGCATCTCCGGCCTGTTCAAGAAAAACAAGGTAGAGTGGCTCAAGGGACACGGCTGCCTGCTGTCCGGCAAACAGGTGCTGATCTCTTCCGTGGGCGGGGACGACGGCGAGACCTACACCGTGGAGGGCAAACACATCATCATAGCCACCGGCTCTGTGCCCACGCGCCTCCAGCCGGCGCCCGTGGACGGGGAGCTGATCGTGGATTCCTCCGGGGCTCTGGCCTTCACCGAGGTGCCGCGTACCCTGGGGATCATCGGCGCCGGGGTCATCGGCCTGGAACTGGGCAGCGTCTGGAAACGCCTCGGCTCCGAGGTGGTTATCCTGGAGGCCCTGGACGACTTCCTGGCTCCGGTGGATCGCCAGATCGCCAAGGAGGCGCACAAGATCCTGGCCAAGCAGGGCCTGGACATCCGCCTCGGCGCCAAAGTCACCGGCACCGGCTCCAACAACCGCCAGGTCACCGCGACCTACGAGGACCGGGAAGGCAAACAGCACCTTACCGTGGACCGG
>JARRRO010000049.1:0-7619 GCA_037380645.1 Gammaproteobacteria bacterium
GCCCGAGAAAGCCTATATCGCCGGCTTCGTTGTGTTGGCGGCGTTGCTGTTCTGGCGCCACCGGGACAATATCCGGAAACTGTTGGCGGGTACTGAAAGCAAGATAGGAGCAAAAACCGGGGAGTAGACTTTGAGTGTGAGGCGTTAGCAGTGAGGACTCGGCTCATTTAGATTACGACTCCATCACCCCTCACTAACCAGCGGCCAGCGCGGATAAGCGGCGAAGGACAGCGGCTGCGCCTCGCGGTTCTGCAGGTGCAGGTACCCCGCGTAGGCGATCATGGCTCCGTTGTCGGTACAGAATTCAGGGCGGGGAAAGAACACCTGACCTCCCCGCTCCGCCACCATGTCCTGGAGGGACTGCCGCAGCTGAAGGTTGGCGCTGACGCCGCCGGCGGCGATAAGGGTGGTGACCCCGCATTCCTCCAGTGCCCGGCGGCACTTGATCACCAGGGTTTCCACCACTGCCTCCACGAAGGCCCTGGCGATGTCCGCCCGGGTCTGCTCGTCGCCGGGCACATCCCGAACCAGGTGGACTACGCTGGTCTTGAGACCGCTGAAGCTGAAATCCAGCCCCGGGCGGTCGGTCATGGGCCGGGGCAGGTGGAAGCGTCCCGACCGGCCACGCTCCGCCAGGGCGGACAGGGCCGGACCGCCGGGATAACCCAGTCCCAGGAGCTTGGCGGTCTTGTCGAAGGCCTCGCCAGCGGCGTCGTCCAGGGACTCCCCCAGCAGTTCGTAGTCATTGAAACCGCGCACCAGCACCAGCTGGGTGTGGCCGCCGGAAACCAGCAGGGCCAGGAAGGGATAATCGGGGGCCGGGTTCTCCAGCAGGGGCGCCAGCAAATGTGCCTCCATGTGATGCACTCCCACCGCCGGGATGCCCCAGGCGTAGGCGAGGCTGCGTCCCACGGCGGCGCCCACCAGCAGGGCGCCGATCAGGCCCGGCCCGGCGGTATAGGCGATCCCGTCCACATCCCCGGCGGCAAGGCCGGCCTTCCCCAGCACCCCGCGCACCAGCGGCAGGAGGCGGCGGATGTGATCCCGGGAAGCCAGTTCCGGCACCACGCCGCCGTAGGTGGCGTGCATGTCCACCTGGCTGTGCAGGAGATGGGCGAGCAGGCCGTGCGCCGAATCGAATACGGCGACGCCGGTTTCATCACAGGAGGTTTCGATTCCCAGTATGCGCATGTTAATGTCAGGCGGGGGTTTTGATCACGATTGTGCCTTGCAATTCACCGGTTTCCCATTAGAATCAGCAACTTTTCCGCTTACCAAGGACCTAAGAATTTATGCCATCTGTAAAAGTACGAGAGAACGAGCCGTTTGATATCGCCCTGCGCCGCTTCAAACGCTCCTGCGAGAAGGCCGGCATCCTGGCCGAGGTGCACCGGCGCGAATTCTACGAGAAACCCACCCAGGTAAGAAAGCGCAAGGCCGCCGCCGCTGTCAAGCGCAACCAGAAGCGCATCAACCGGGAGCAGATGCGACTGCACCGCCACCACTGATCCTCCGCCTCTTCCACCGGGCGCCGTTTCCATGAGCACCATCAAGCAGCGCATCAACGATGACGTGAAGGCGGCCATGCGCGGCCGGGACAGGCAGCGCCTGGGCGTCCTGCGCATGATTACCGCCGCCGTCAAGCAGAAAGAAGTGGACGAGCGCCGGGAACTGGACGATGCCGGGACCCTGGCCGTCCTGGACAAGCTGGCCAAGCAGCACCGCGATGCCATAGACCAGTTCCGGGATGCCGGCCGCGCCGACCTGGTGGAAAAAGAAACCTTTGAGCTGGACGTGGTCCGGGAGTACCTGCCCCAGCCCCTGGCCGAGGAGGAACTCGCTGACCTGGTCCGGGCGGCCGTGGCCGAGGCCGGGGCCGGATCCCTGCAGGACATGGGCAAGGTCATGGGCCTGCTCAAGCCCCGGGTCCAGGGCCGCGCCGACATGGGCAAGGTCAGTGCCCTGGTGAAGCAGGCCCTCCAGGATCTCTGATCCCCGGGCTTATTAGTTAACGCTTACTTTCCCTCTTCCCCCTACTGAAATAGGCCCTTCCGCCGGCCCTGTCGCGGTTCGTGCTCCCGGCCGCCGCGCTGTTTATACTTGCTCCACCTATGGCCGGCCGCATCCCGCAACACTTCATTGACGACCTCCTGGCGCGCATAGACATCGTCGACGTCATCGAGGGCTTCGTCCCCCTGCGCAAGGCCGGCAAGAACTACCAGGCCCTGTGCCCCTTTCATGACGAAAAGACCCCGTCCTTCACGGTAAGCCGGGACAAGCAGTTCTATCACTGCTTCGGCTGCGGCGCCAACGGCACCGCCATCACCTTCCTCATGGAATACGACCACCTGGATTTCGTCGCGGCGGTGGAGGAGCTGGCCGCCCGCGCCGGCCTGGAGGTCCCGCGCGAGGGCGGCGGCCCGGCCCGGCCCAGGGACGACGGCCTCACCGAGCTGTACGAACTCATGGAGCTGGTGGTGACGTTCTTCCGGCGCCAGCTGCGCGAGCATGCCGATGCCCGGCGGGCCGTGAACTATCTGAAAAAGCGGGGTATCAGCGGCGAGATCGCCGCGGAATACGAACTGGGCTTCGCCCCGCCCGGCTGGGACAATCTCCTCAAGGCCCTGGGCCGCTCCGGGGAGGCCCAGCAACGCCTGGCCCGCGTGGGCCTGGCCATCGAGCGCGACGGCGGCGGCTACTATGACCGCTTCCGGGACCGCATCATGTTCCCTATCCGTGACCAGCGTGGCCGCGCCATCGGCTTCGGTGGACGCATCCTGGACCAGGGCACCCCCAAATACCTGAACTCTCCGGAGACCCCGCTGTTCCACAAGGGCCGCGAACTCTACGGCCTGTACCAGGCCCGGCGCCGGCACAAGGACATGGATCGGCTATACGTGGTGGAAGGCTACATGGACGTCCTGGCCCTGGCCCAATACGGCGTGGGCAACACCGTGGCAACCCTGGGCACGGCCGCCACCCGGGAGCATATCGACAAGCTGTTCAAGAGCTCGGACCGCATCGTGTTCTGCTTCGACGGCGACGAAGCCGGGCGCAAGGCAGCCTGGCGCGCCCTGGAGGAGACCCTGCCGGCCCTGCGCGAGGGCCGCCAGGCCTTCTTCCTGTTCATGCCCGAGGGGGAAGACCCGGACACCTACATTCGCCGCCACGGCCGGGAATTCCTGGAAGACCCCGCCGTGGCCATGCCTCTGTCCGACTATCTCATCAACACCCTCAAGGAGGACAGCGACCTGGCTACCCGGGAGGGGCGCTCCCGGCTGCTGGACCGGGCCGTCCCCTATCTGTCAAAACTGCCCCAGGGGGCCCTGCGCCAGATGGTGCTGCGGGACATCGCCGGCATCGCCCGCACCCCCCCGGAGGACATCGAGCCGCTGCTCAAGGGGGGGCCCCGCCCGCGCCGTCCGGCGACACCTGGAATTAAACGCGGCAAAGCGGGTCGTATGACTCTGGTGAGCCGTCTCATCACCCGGCTTCTGTATCAGCCGGATCTGGTTCGCTTCATCGACGACCCGGATCGGCTGGACGAGGCGCCGGCGGCCGGAGCCGACTTCCTGAAGGAACTGGTTGAATTCATCCAGGCCCGGCCCCATATCCGTTTTGCCGGGATCCTCGAGCACTGGCGCGGTACCCGGTTCGAGGCTCGCCTTACGGACCTGGCCATCGCCGGGACCGATCTGCTGTCCGAGCCCGAGCTGGACGGCAGCCTGGATACCGAGCTCCTGGACGGCCTGGAACGGCTGCAGGAGCAAAAACGCAAACACATCCGGAAAAAATTGACTACAGTTAATCGAGTGAGTGACCTCAGCGACGAAGAAAGGGCCGAACTACGGGCCCATATCCGCCGTCAAAACCTCACTTCGGAAGAGTAATTCACCTGGAAGTGGGACCGGGCGATATGCTATACTGGTAGATTGATTTTCGCCCTTTATGCTTTTTAGATCAACCACTTACTGAATTAAGCCAGAGACCGTGTCAACCGTACTAAGAGACCCTTCCAATATGGAGCCACTTGAAGAACATCAGCTGGAGAACGACGAGCAGGACGAGGAATCCCAGCTCAAGGTCTTGATTGCAAAGGGAAAAGAACAAGGCTTCCTGACCTATCACGAGGTCAACGAACACCTGCCGGACGAGATCGTCGATCCTGAACAGATCGAGGATATTATCAACATGATCAATGACATGGGGATTGAAGTTCACGAATCCCCGCCGGATCTCGACCTGCTGATGTCCAGCAACGACGAAAGCACCGACGAGGACGCCGCTGCCGCCGCGGCCCTGATCAGCGTCGACAGTGAATTCGGCCGCACCACCGACCCTGTGCGTATGTACATGCGTGAGATGGGGACCGTGGATCTGCTCACCCGCGAGGGTGAAATCCGCATCGCCAAGCGCATCGAGGAAGGCATCACCCAGATGCTCAGCGCCCTGTCGCTGTATCCGGGTACCCTGCAGATCCTCATCGACGCCTATGCCGCAGTGGAGCGGGAGGAGTTGAAGCTGTCCGATATCATCGTCGGCTTCGCCGATCAGGAGGAATATCCCGACAGCGGCATCACCCCGGCCGACAGCAACCGCAACGCCTCCGGCAGCGCCAAGGACGAAGATGACGACGAGGACGACGACGACGATGACACCGAGCCCGGCGCCACTGTCGATCCCGAAGAGATGCGCGCTCATATCGTCGACATGTCCAGGCTCTTCGACAAGACCGTCAAGTCCATCAAGCGCAACGGCCGGGACCACAAGAAGACCATCGCCCTGCAGAAGGAGCTGACGGAGAAATTCCTGGAGTTGCGCCTGGCGCCGAAGTTCATCGACATTCTTACCAACAACGTGCGCGACCTGATCGACCAGATCCGCAAGGCGGAGCGGGAGATCATGCGCCTGTGCGTCAAGGGCGCCGACATGCCGCGCAAGGACTTCATCGCCTCCTTCCCGGGTAATGAAGTCAACACCCAGTGGATCGATTCCCAGGCCCGCTCGCGCAAGCCTTACGCCAAGAGCCTCAAGGCCGTGCGCGACGATGTCCACCGCATCCAGAACAAGCTGGCCAACACTTTCGACGGCAACCTGCTGAATATCGCCGAACTCAAGGAGATTAACCGCAAGGTGTCCATCGGCGAGGCCAAGGCGCGGCGGGCCAAGAAGGAGATGGTCGAGGCCAATCTCCGGCTGGTGATCTCCATCGCCAAGAAATATACCAACCGCGGCCTGCTGTTCCTGGACCTCATCCAGGAGGGCAACATCGGCCTGATGAAGGCGGTGGACAAGTTCGAATACCGGCGTGGCTACAAGTTCTCCACCTATGCCACCTGGTGGATACGGCAGGCCATCACGCGCTCCATCGCCGACCAGGCCCGCACCATCCGCATCCCGGTGCACATGATCGAGACCATCAACAAGCTGAACCGTATCTCCCGGCAGATCCTGCAGGAGAAGGGGCGCGAGCCCACGCCCGAAGAGCTGGCGGAGAAGATGGAGATGCCCGAAGACAAGGTGCGCAAGGTCCTGAAGATCGCCAAGGAGCCCATCTCCATGGAGACCCCCATCGGTGACGACGACGATTCGCACTTGGGCGATTTCATCGAGGACCTCAACACCCTGGCCCCGGGCGATTTCGCCGGTTTCGAGGGCCTGCGCGGCGCCACCCGCGATGCCCTGGACGGCCTCACCCCACGGGAGGCCAAGGTCCTGCGCATGCGCTTCGGCATAGACATGAACACCGACCACACCCTGGAAGAGGTGGGCAAGCAGTTCGACGTCACCCGCGAGCGCATCCGCCAGATCGAGGCCAAGGCCCTGCGCAAGCTGCGCCATCCCAGCCGCTCGGACCAGCTCAAGACCTTCCTGGACTGACCCCTCGTCCGCGGGATTGGAACGGTGATCCGTTCGGTTTACAATCTGCCCTCTCCGGAGGGCAGATTGCTTTCGGGACAACGATAAAAGACGTACGGGGGGAAGCACATCCCGAGTGATTCACACACGGGCCTGTAGCTCAGTTGGTTAGAGCAGTGGACTCATAATCCATTGGTCGTAGGTTCGAGTCCTACCGGGCCCACCAAATAATTCAAAATGTTTTTGAAACATCAATCCGCCTTACGATTCTGACGAGTCTAATCATGGGTTACGAACTGCGTCCCCTCCATGATCTTTTCGGCGCCGAACTGCTCGGTGCCGACCTCCGCGAGCCGCCGTCGGCGGAACTGGTCAAGACGGTAAAAGACGCCATGGCCGAGTATGCGGTGTTGGTGATCCGCGGCCAGACGCTCACGGACCAGGATCAGATCCGTTTCACGCGCGTGTTCGGCCCACTGGAGTTACTGCCGGACCTGGGCATCAAGAGAAGCCGACCCACGCGACTGCCGGCGGAGATGTATGACGCGTCGAATCTGGACGAGAACGGAGAAATCGTTACGCCGGACTCGGTACGGGCGAAATTCAGCAAGGGCAACGAGTTCTTCCATTCGGACAGTTCCTACAACGACCTTCCGACCAGCTGGTCGCTGCTCAAGGGCCATATTGTCTCGCCGGAAGGCGGCAATACGGAATTCGTAGACAGCCGCGCCGCCTACGACGCGCTTCCGGACGAAATGAAGGCCAGGATTGAAACTCTCTTTGTCGAACACTCCATCTGGCATTCGCGCCGACGCGGCGGACTTAAAGAAGTCACCAGGGAGATGGAACAGGCCATGCCGCCGGTTCAGCACCCCCTGGTCAGGCTTTCCGAGAACGGCCGCAAGGCGCTGTACATGGGTGGCCATGCGTCGCATATCATTGGGATGCCCATTGAAGAGGGCCGCAGACTACTAGAGGAATTGTATCAGTTTGCAACCCAACCGCGATTTATCTACAGCCACGAATGGAAGGTCGGTGATCTGCTGATCTGGGACAACCGCTGTACCATGCATCGAGGCACGCCTTTCCCTTATTTCAAGTACAAGCGTGATCTGAGGGCAACCCGCCTGCTCGAATACGGCACCGACCGCTCATCTACAACAGCACGACAAACAGGCGCGCAGCCGGCTGAGTAGTTGCTGGAGCCTGTCATTGCCGGGATTGCAGAAGCATAATCGTGATCTGTTCCCTAATTATTTCTTAACTGTCATTACGACCACCGGCAGAAATCCTGTACTTACATATTCTTGTTATTGCAGTCTGTTACAGCCACCTCGCATCCATTCAGGTGTCCAATAACATTAATTCCGCCAGATTCCCTAACATCTTGAATTATTTTTAATTATTCCCTTTCATTCAAGTCTACCTCTATAGTGGGACACCTGTCCCATATTCTCCCTGGTCCGTAAAGTGGACAGGCCGAATATTGACTGCCTATACTTGATTGAGACGCCAACGGATTGAAAAAAGGAGGTTTTCCGCATGTCCCCGTCAACCCGATATATAACATTATCAGCCAACCTGTCCCTCAAAATATAGTTATGCGCAACTATGAGCTACGTAAACGAATCTAAGAACATCGCCATTTGGCTTCAGAAAAAACTTGACGGTTTAGAGATAGCGAGTGACGAGCGTACTAGAACGGCAGCTGGATGCTTCGATACAGTCTTGGAGCATCAAGTTGCGATTTCGATTCTCCT
>JARRRO010000050.1:0-10641 GCA_037380645.1 Gammaproteobacteria bacterium
ATGGAGCAGATCGTCAAGACGGGTAAGGTGCAGCGCGGTTACGTCGGCATCGAGGTCCAGAACCTGAGTCCGTCCCTGGCCGAGGCGTTCGGCATCAAGCAGCAGTCCGGCGCCGTCGTCAACAGCGTGGAACCGGACTCCCCCGCTGAAAAAGCCGGTCTCAAGTCCGGCGATGTGATTACCGCCATTAACGGCAAGTCCATCAAGCGGGCCTGGGACGTACGCAACCAGGTCGGCCTGATGAGCGTGGGTGCCACCGCCACTTTCGACATCGTGCGCAACGGCAAGGACATGAAACTGAACGTCGTTCTGGCATCCGCCGCGGAGAAAGGCGCCGGCCAGGGCGGGATCGTCAACTCCCGCCTGCAAGGCGTATCGGTGGGGAACATCGAAGATAACGATCCCCATTACGGCAAGGTGAACGGCGTGGTCGTCACGGACGTGGCGCGGGACAGCCGGTCCTGGCACAGCGGACTGCGGCAGGGCGATATCATCACCTCTGTGGACCGCCGGAATGTACGCAATCTCAAGGAATTCCTGCAGGTAGTGAACAAGGCCAACGGCCCGCTGCTGCTTCGGATCGTGCGCGGCAACGGGGCCGCTTTCCTGGTGATCTGATCCGCCGGAGGGAGCCTGCCCTAGGCCTGGGCGGCGGTTACGGCCTTGTGGGCGTGTGCGGGGTATTTCGCCTCGGACAGGTCGCAGTCCCGAATGGTGTCGATCAGCATTTCAATGAGTTTCTTCCGGGGATAGGTCTGGCGGTAGGCCAGCGCCACTTCCCGCTCCGGCACGGGCCTGGCGAATGGCCTGTATTCCAGCAGGGTGTCCACGTCCTGGGACTCCACCATTACCGAGGTGCTGGGCAGGACGGTCACGCCGGAGCCCGCGGCCACCATCTGGCGGATGGTCTCCAGGGAACTCCCCTCCAGGGTCTTCTGGATTTTGTCCTTGGAGAAGGTATCGCTCTTGCAGGCCGGGCACACCTCCATGACCTGGTCGCGGAAGCAGTTCCCGGTTTTCAGCAGCAGCAGGGTTTCATTGACCAGGTCGTCGGCCTTGATGCTTTTCTTCTTCGCCAGGGGATGATGCCTGGGCAGCGCCACCATGAACGGTTCCTTGTACAGGACCTCCGTGACGATCCCCTGAACCTCGAAGGGCGTGGAGACGATGATCACATCCAGGTCGCCCTGTCTCAGTTTATCCGCCAGGTTGGCAGTGAAGTCCTCGTCGATGATCAGGCTCAGGTCCGGCGCCCGCCGGGTCAGCAACGGGATGAGCTTGGGCAAAAGATACGGGCCGATGGTGTAGATCACTCCCAGTCTGACTTTACCCTTGAGCGGGTCCTTGCCTTCCTCGGCGATCAGCTTGATGGTCTTGGCCTGTTCCAGTACCTGCTGGGCTTGCCTGACGATCTGTTCCCCCAGGGGCGTGACGGTGACTTCGTGCTGATGTCTTTCGAAGATGACGACGCCAAGCTCGTCTTCCAGTTTCTTAACCGCCACGCTGAGGGTCGGCTGGCTGACAAAGCAGGCGGCGGCGGCGTGGCCGAAGTGCAGTTCCTTAGCAACAGCAACGATGTAGCGGAGTTCTGTCAGGGTCATGTCGGTCCGGGACGATTGGGATCATGCCTTTGTCAGACCGATATTATGTCCTCAAAGGGCGGGGGATGGCCAGTGCCGCGTTCTGCGCTGAGGGATGGAGCGGGGGCACGCCCGCGGGTCACTCGGCCGCGATGATCTCGCTTCCCTCCCAGCACTCCCTTCCGTCGTCGTCGCCATCCAGGAGTTCCCTGAGGAGATCGATGCTGGCGAAGCGGTAACCCCGGCTGTCCCCGACGATAACGCGGAAGGGTTGATCGGGTTCGCCCAGCTGATCGACCACCAACTGGGCCCCGTCGAAGTTGTCGTCGGTAGTGAAGGCGTGGGTGGTGATGACAGTCTTGAGGCCGGCGGCCAGGGCCGCCTGGTTGCCGTTGCGGGTGTCTTCTATGGCGAGGCAGTGCGCCGGGCTCAGACCCAGTTCCGCCAGGGCGAACTGGTACACCGCCGGGGAGGGTTTTTTGTCGGCGACGATCTCGCAGGTCACGATGCAGTCGAACAGGTCCAGGGCCTCCGGTCCCATGGTGTTTTTAAGCAGGGCCTCCACGTTTTTTATCGAGGAACTGGTGGCGATCCCCAGCTTGACGCCCTCCGCCACGGCGCTACGAATCAGCCTGGCGACCCCCGGCCGCAGCTTGATCCGGCCGCGGACCAGTTTGTCGCGGTAGATCTCTGACTTGCGTTTATGGATGGTGGAGGCCAGCCGGATGATCTCCTTCCTGGGCAGATCCACGAGATGGTGGTCCAGCAGGTAGGCCCGGATCCGCTCCTTGCCGCCGGACACCGACAGCAGGCGCCGGTATTCCTCGGGGTCCCATTGACAGTCGATGTGAAATTCGGCGAAAGCCGCGTTAAAAGCCTGGCGGTGGATTTCCTCGGTATCCGCCAGGGTACCGTCCATATCGAAGATGATGGCGTTCAACATTGATCGATCATCGGCTTGCAAAGCCGATTTGCGGAGATGGGTACACTTTTCTCTGTGATGTATTGATTATTCTATACTTTCCCGAATAATTCAAATCCTAGGTGATTTGGTCCTCATCGTCCACGGAAATCGCCTTGGGTGTGACGCCCTTATCGCTTTCCAGCTCCACCCGCTCGATCTTCTCGAATCGCGAGGTGATCTTCTTCGCGGAGATGTTCACGTTTTCCACGTCGTCATGGGCCTGACGTATATGCAGGGCCAGGGAGTCCATGCGTTTTTTGAAGCGGTCGAAGTCCTTGGACAGGTAACCCAGGTGTTCCTGGATGACGTGCACCTGCTCGCGGGTGGCCGCGTCCTTGAGCACGGCGCGGGCGGTGTTCAGCGTAGCCCACAGGGTGGTGGGGGAGACCAGCCAGACCCGCGCCGCGTTGGCCTTCTCGATGAGGTCCGGATGGTGGGCCTGGATCTCCGCGAACACGGCCTCGGCGGGGATGAACATGACTGCGCCGTCGGAGGTGGTCCCCGGGATGATGTATTTGGACGCGATGTCCTGGATGTGCTTGGCGATGTCCAGCTTGAACTGCTTTGGCGTCGATGACCACGTTGCCGGTGGGCTCGGGCAGGAACAGGATGCAGTCGGCGATCTTGCCGTTGGGCAGGGTGTACTGCAGGGCGTAATTCTCCTCGCCCAGGACGTTGCGGATCAGGGCGTTCAGCTGCACCTCGCCGAAAGCGCCCCGGGACCGCTTGTCGGACAGTATTTCCTGCAGGCTGACCACGTTGCTGGACAGTTCCGTGATCTTCTTCTGGGCCTCGTCGATGAGGGCCAGGCGCTTGAGGATGTCGCTGAAGGTGGCCGTGGTCTTTTCGAAGCCCTCCGCCAGGCGTTTTTCCACCTGGCCGCTGATCTGCTGCTGGCGCCCGTCGGTTTGCGTGGTCAGGGCATCCATGCGCTTGCCCAGATCCTCGCTGTTGCGTTTCAGGTGCTCGCCGATCTGCTGCTGCAGGTTGGTCATGCCGGTCTGGAGGGTGTCGCTCAGCTGTTTCAGGGTCTCGCCGTGGCGTTTCTCGAAACCGGTGTTGTGCTCGGCCAGGACCGACCTGAGCTCCTGGCGCAGCTCGGAGATGGAACCCGCCAGCCGTTCCCGCAGCTGGTGGATGGCTTCCTGCTGGGACAGTTTCAGATCACCCAGGCGCTCCTCCAGCCGGTTGAGCTGCCTGGCCTGTTCCTCCAGGCGGTAGTCCAGTCTCTGGGGAGAGGACCGGCCCTGCCTGAAGACCAGCCACAGCATCAGCAGCAGCAGGACGATCAGGAGGATGTCGGCGGCAAGGGGCGGGAACATGGTTCAGCGGCGGCGCGTCCGGACCGCGATGGCGGCCGGGACGGATTGTGTGATATAACTTGGCATTATGACGGAAACCGCGTTGCAGGCCTTTGCGGACATTGTCACTGGGGCGGATGAGAATATCAATCTCATCGAGGCCGCCCTGGTGATCGCCAGCAATGAATATTCCTCCCTCGACGTATCAGCCTATCTGCGATCCCTGGAAGTGATGGCGGAGGAACTGCAACTGCAGCTATTGGACTGCGTCGACGCCGAGGACTTCGTCCACGGGATGAACCATTATCTCTATGACGAACTCGGTTTTTCCGGCAACCTGGCCAACTTCAACGATCCCCGCAACAGTTTTTTCAACGACGTCCTGGATCGCCGGCTGGGCATCCCCCTGACCCTGTCCATGCTGTACCTGGACCTGGGCAGACGCATCGGCCTGCCCCTGCACGGGGTCTCCTTTCCCGGCCACTTCCTGGTGAAGCTGGAGGACGAGGGCGGGGACCTGGTGCTGGATCCCTTTTCCGGCGGCCTGATCCTGGAAGAGGAGGAGCTGCACCAGCGGCTCCGGCATTTTTCCAAGTCCGGGCATGACTGGGACCTGCGGCGGCTGCTGGCGCCCGCCAGCAACCGCTCCATGCTGGCGCGCATGCTGCGCAACCTCAAGAACATCTACTTCGAGGCGGAGGACTTCGAGCATGCCCTGGAGATGGTGAACTTCCTGCTGGTCCTGATGCCGGACGAGGTGTCCGAGATCCGCGATCGCGCCTATATCCACGATCAGCTGGACTGTTTCCGCGCCGCCATCGAGGATTACCAGTCCTATCTGCTGCTGTCACCGGAGGCGGATGATGCTTCGTACATACAGACCCGCCTGACGGACCTCAAGACGTCGGCCGAGCGGCTGAACTGAAGCGCCGATGTGGCCAACCCAGGCAAACTCAAGGGCAGAGGGACGGGCTCGAGGGTCGACCCGCGCTACCTGGCCCACACCCGCGAGGGGGTGGACGACGGCTGGCATTGCGAGGAGGATCCCGGCCGTGTCACCACCACCGTGACGGTGGAGCATCCCCGCACCATCATCAGCCGCAACCGCTCGCCGGACGTACCCTTCGAAGTCTCGGTCAACCCCTACCGGGGCTGTGAGCACGGTTGCATCTACTGTTACGCCCGCCCCACCCATGCCTACCTGGACCTGTCGCCGGGCATAGACTTCGAGTCCCGACTGTTCGCCAAACCCGATGCCCCGGACCTGCTGCGGCGGGAACTGGGCAAACCCGGTTACCGCTGCACGCCGCTGGCCATGGGTACGAATACCGATCCCTACCAGCCCATAGAACGCCGCTGGGAGATCACCCGCCGCGTGCTGGAAGTCCTGAGCGAGGCGCGGCACCCGCTGAGTATCGTGACCAAGGCCTCCCTGGTGGAGCGGGACATAGACATTCTGGCCCCGATGGCGGAGCGCGGCCTGGTGCAGATTTATTTATCGGTGACCAGTCTCGACAATGACCTGGCCCGCCGCCTGGAGCCCCGGGCCGCTGCACCGGCCCGGCGCCTGGAGACCCTGGCCCGCCTGCACGGAGCCGGCATCCCGGTGGGGGTGATGTTCGCGCCGGTGATCCCCTTTATCAATGACGCGGATATGGAGGCCGTGCTGGAGCAGGCAGTGGCGGCCGGTGCCGAGTCGGCGGGCTATGTCATGCTGCGCCTGCCCCACGAGATCAAGCAGCTCTTCCGCGACTGGCTTAAGGCCCATGCGCCGGACCGGGAGACTCACGTCATGAACGTCATCAGCGACCTGCGCGGGGGCCGGGAGAACGATCCCCGCTTCCACAGCCGCATGCGTGGAACGGGCCACTACGCGGATCTGATCCGGCAGCGTTTCCAGCATGCCTGCCGCCGCCTGGGGCTGAACCGCAAACACCGCGAGCTGGATACCACGCTCTTCATCCCGCCCGGCGCCGAGGGGGTGCAGCAGACGTTGTTTTGAGTGAGGCGTGAATGGTGAATCGTTAATCGTGAATGGCGGTTGTCCGTGGTTTAACGATTCACGATTTACGTTTCCTGAGAAGTCCCTCCTGCGCCACCGAGGCCACCAGTCGCCCGTCCCGGGCGTAGACCCTGCCCCAGCTCAGGCCGCGGCCGCTGCAGGCGTTGGGGCTGTGGATGTCGTACAGCAGCCAGTCGTCCATGCGGAAGGGGCGGTGAAACCACAGGGCGTGATCGAGACTGGCCGCGAACAGCTTGCCTTCTCGCAGAGAGATCCCGTGGGGAAGGGTGGCCGCCGCCAGAAGTTCGAAATCGGAGGCATAGGCCAGCAGCGCCTGGTGCATGCCGGGATCGTCGGGCACGGCCTCGATGGATCGGAACCAGCAGCGGCTGACGCCGGCCTCTTCATCGCCGGGGGCGGGAAGTATCGGCCGGATCTCTATGGGACGGGAAACGGCCAGGGACTCGGGCAGCCTGCCTTCGCGATCGGCATAGAGTTCCTGCTGGGTTTTCAGCTCCTCCGGCGGAGGCAGGTCCCCGGGCATGGCGTCCTGGTGCTCGAAGCCCTGCTCGGGGACCTGGAAGGAGGCTGACATGTCGAAAATGGGGCGGCCGTGCTGGATGGCCAGGATGTGGCGGGTGGTGAAGCTGCCGCCGTCGCGGATGCGGTTCACCTGGTAGACGACGGGTGCGGCGGCGTCGCCGGGACGCAGGAAGTACGCATGGCAGGAATGGGCTGGCCGCTCCAGTTCCACGGTCCGGGCAGCGGCGATCAGCGCCTGCCCCAGCACCTGGCCCCCGAACAGGTTGGGAAGCCCCAGGTCATAACTGACGCCGCGGAAGATGTTCCGCTCCACCGGCTCCAGATCGAAAATCTTCAGTAGGGTCTCAGGCTCGCTCACTGCCCTTCCTTTAATATGGAAGCATCATTATGAAGCATCACGGCGGAGAATGCCTGATCAGCGTCGTCTCAGGATGGATATCCAGCGATAAAAGTTGAGCAGGCTGGCCAGGGACGCCGCCACGTAGGTGAAGGCTGCCGCCAGGAGGACCCTGTCGGCCGCGGGAACCGCCGCTTCGGGCAGGTAGCCTCCCCGCCGCAGAAAGGGAAGCGCCCGGTTGAAGCTGGCGTCCAGTTCCACCGGCAGGGTGATCAGGTGAAACATCACCGGCAGTGACAGCATCACCAGACCGGCGATCAACAGCAAGCCTCCCAGCGCGGGTACGCGGGTGATGATGACTACAAGCGGCAGGGACAGCAGCAGCAGGGCGGCCGTTTTCTCCGCCGCTGCCACCATTCCCGCCATGCGCCAGCGCAGGTACAGCGGGCGGTAACCGAGGTTGTGTTGCAGGGCGTGTCCCACCTCGTGGGCGGCAATGGCGACGGCGGTCAGTGACTTGCCGTCGTGGACCTCCGGCGACAGGGCGATGGTCCGGCTTTCCGGATCATAATGATCCGATTCCGGAGCGGTGATTTTCACCGTGGCCCCCGCCAGCTCCAGCTTCTTCACCAGGTGCCTGGCCAGATCGCCGCCGGTCATCGGCAGGGCGTCGACGCGCCCGCCGTAGCGACGGAATTCCCTGCGTACCCACCACTGCGGCAGGAACGAAAACAGCAGAATACCAATGACGCCGACAGCGATCAGCATGGGTAACCGGCGACTCCTCCTACCTTGTGATCATATCCGCCCGTGGCGGGCTGGATGATACATGCCATAATAGTGCGTTTGCTCTCAATATTTATCGCTATCCATGACAGATTGCAACATGACCCCGCTGCAACGTTATCAACGGGATCTGTCCGACCCTTCGTTCGCCGCCGATCCCGTGCAGGAAGAGGCGGTGAGGATGCTGCAGTCCCTGTGCGAGCAGCTGTGCGGGGAGGACCGGCTGCGACGGGGCTGGCGCCACCGGCTGGCCCGGCGCCTGCTGAAACGCCGCCGGCCGCCGGTGCGCGGCTTTTATTTCTGGGGCGGGGTCGGCCGCGGCAAAACCTATCTGGTGGACTGTTTTTACGAGTGCCTGCCCTTCGACGCCAAGCTGCGCATGCACTTTCATCGTTTCATGCGGCGGGTGCACCATGAACTAAAACAGCTCGGCGAACGGGAGAATCCCCTGCACATCGTTGCCGATCGCTTCGCCGATGAAGCCCTGATCATCTGCTTCGACGAGTTTCACGTCGCCGACATCACCGACGCCATGCTCCTGGGCAAGCTGCTGCAGGCCCTGTTCGATCGCGGCGTCACCCTGGTGGCCACATCCAACGAGCACCCTGATCAGCTGTATCGGGACGGCCTGCAGCGGGAACGCTTCCTCCCCGCCATCGATCTGCTAAAGACCCACACCCGCGTCTTTCACCTGGACAACGGCACCGATTACCGTCTGCGTTATCTGGACGGGGCGGAGATCTACCATCATCCCCTGGACGAGCGGGCTGAGTCCATGCTGCTGTCAAACTTCAGCCATCTGGCGCCCGATGCAGGGACACGCGGCGAGGTCATCGAGATCGATGGCCGGGAGATTGACAGCGTGCGCTGCGCCGACGGGGTCGTGTGGTTCGAGTTCGCCGCGCTGTGCGACGGTCCGCGCGGTGCCGCCGACTACATCGAGATCGGCCGGCTGTATCAGACCGTGCTTATCGCCAATATCCCGCAGATGGACGATGGCTCCAATGACATGGCCAGGCGCTTCATCAGCATGATCGATGAATTCTATGATCGCAATGTCAGGGTGATCGTAACGGCGGCAGTCCCCGCCGATGATCTGTACCGGGGGCGGCGACTGGCACAGCCCTTCCGGCGCACCCGCAGCCGGTTAGCGGAGATGCAGAGCCACGACTATCTGGCCCGGGCACATCTGTCCGATTGAGACCCGACCGTCACCGGCGGCCAGAAAGTGACGGATTTCTCAAATGAACAGTGGGTTAAGCGGAATATTTGACATAACTTATCAGATAACCTATATAAATTACTATGGAGGCAAAGAATCAATGTATCCATGATTTATTCAACGGCGTCAGGACTGAACATTAACTCTTTACCTTAAGATCTAAAACGTGGCTGCTACAGTTGAAGGCGTGGCAAAACCGGACATCCCGGAGTCCCAGATAGCGGCGTTACTCCAATACCGCTACGGAGACGGCCTCGTTTATCTCCCCCGCCAGCGCCATACAGACGCCCTTTACTCCCAGGCACGGCAACAAGGCTACATCGATCCCGAGGGCTATCTGACCCGCAAGGGGCGCGCTCTCATCGCCCGCTATCAATACTGATCGCGCCCGCCCCCTTCGCTTTTGCGCGGCGTTTATCTATGCTTTTACTATGGCGGACAGCCGCCGTGTAGCCGATAACAACAACCACCGCTGGAAGGGGGAAGAGGACGATGACCTACACTACCGATGCCATCCGAAATATAGCCCTGACCGGACACGGCGGCGCCGGCAAGACGACGCTGGCTGAGGCCCTGTTGCACCGGGCCGGCGTCATCCCCCAGACCGGGGCCGTAGACAGGGGCAGCACGGCCAGCGATTTCGACCCCCAGGAACAGGCGCACCAGCACTCCCTGGACACCACCGTCCTGAGCATGGATTACCACGGCGGACACATCAATCTCATCGACACGCCGGGCTATCCGGATTTCATCGGCCGGGCCATCGCCGTGCTGCCGGCGGTGGAGACCTGCGCCGTGGTGGTAAACGCCCAGACCGGCCTGGAATACACCACCGGCCGGATGATGGAACTGGCCAGGGAGCGGAAGCTGGATCGCCTCATCATCATCAACCACATCGACACCGAAGGCGTGAACCTGGCCGGCCTGCTGGCGGAGGTCCAGCAGTCCTACGGCGGCTGTTGTCTGCCCCTGAACCTGCCGGCCGCCGACGGCCACGGGGTAGTGGATTGCTTTTTCCAATCAGAGGGGGACGACACGGCCTTCTCTTCGGTGGCGGAGGCCCATACCAACATCGTCGACCAGGTGGTGGAACTGGACGAGGGGCTTATGGAACTGTACCTGGAGCAGGGCGAAGAGATCTCCCCGGAACAGCTGCACGAGCCCTTTGAACAGGCTCTCAGGGAAGGCCATCTGATCCCGGTCTGTTTCACCTCGGCCACCACCGGTGCCGGCGTCGATCAGCTGCTGGAGATCTTCGCCCGGCTCATGCCATCCCCCGCGGAAGGCAACCCGCCGCAGTTCCTCAAGGGAGAGGGCGAGGCCGCCGAACCCGTGGCCATCGCCCCGGATCCGTCCCGCCACGCCCTGGCCCACGTCTTCAAGGTCAACATTGATCCCTTCGTCGGCCGCCTCGGGGTGTTCCGCATCCACCAGGGGACCGTCGGCAAGGACAGCCAGCTTTACGTCGGCGACGGTCGCAAACCGTTCAAAGTGGGCCATCTGTTCAAGCTGCAGGGCAAACAGCACAACGAGGTAAGTGCTGGCATCCCCGGCGACATCTGCGCTGTGGCCAAGGTGGAGGAGCTGCATTTCAACGCGGTCCTGCACGATTCCCATGAAGAGGATCACATCCACCTGAGCACCCTGCACTTCCCCGAGCCTATGTACGGCCTGGCCATAGAGGCGAAGAGCCGCGGCGATGAGCAGAAGATCTCCGACGCCCTGCACAAGCTCGAGGCCGAGGACCCCAGCCTGCGCGTGGAACACAACGCCAGCATGAACGAGACCGTGATCCGGGGCCTGGGGGAACTGCACCTCCGGGTGGTGCTGGAGAAGCTGAAGGACAGATACAACGTCGAGGTGAAGACACGGCCGCCGCGCATCGCCTACCGCGAGACCGTCACGG
>JARRRO010000051.1:0-7516 GCA_037380645.1 Gammaproteobacteria bacterium
GCCGTCATTGCAAATCAATCAGGCCTCGCCCGGGTAGTGAGACATGGTATCCATACGGGAACAGTCTGCCACAGATCGAGGCGGGATGTTAACAGACGGAGGGGGTTCCCCGGGCAAAGAAAAAGGCGGGCACTGCGGCCCGCCCCGAAGTCTCCCCAGAAACCTCCCGACTACTGGTAATTATAGGAAACGCGGAATCCGAATGTCCGCGGCCTGTTGGTGACAACATGCGGCGTGAACTGCTGTGTGTCAATGTACACATCAGCATTCGTGTCGGTGAGGTTATCTATAAAGAATTCACCGCTCCAATTATCCTTGGAGACGCCGAAAGTCATGTTCAGCAGCGCGTAGCCCGGCTGAATGTAGCGTCCGCCGGGGACACCGGTCTGGTTCAGCAGAGTTGTCCCCGCCGGCGCCCCGGCATAGTTAGCGGCCTCGCGCTTGATCTTGAGGCCTGAACCCGCCACGTTGTAAACACGCTTCATGGTGTCTTCGACTACATACGCATCCATCTTGAGGCCCGTGAGGCTGTCACCCTTGTAGGTGACGCCGCCGCTGACAAAGCCTTTCAGGCCGCTGACACCGCCAAAATCCGGAAAATCGAAGTCGTAGCGGGCATGGAGGTTACCGGAGAAATTGGCCGAATAGGGCAATTCGCTGCCGACCGGCGGGGCAATGCCCACCAGCTGCGGATTGAGCTTGGTGATCTTGCTATCAAGCACACTGAAAGCGCCGCCGATGGTGAGATTCGAACCCGCCAGCCAGACGAAATCGCCGTCTGCGCCGTAAATCCTTGCATCACCCACGTTGTCGGCGAACCAGAGGAAGCTGATATTGGTCGGGTCAAACCGCGAGGTTTGCAGATTCCTTATCTTGGAATAATAACCGGTGATGTTGAATCTCAGGCTTTTATCAAACAGCTCCGATTTTAAACCCAGTTCGTAGTTGTCGAGATGGTCCGTCTTGGAATAGACCGGGACGCGGAAACCGGTAAAGGCCCCGGTCTGGACGTTGGCCAGCGAGCCGCCGACGCGGTTGGTCACCGGTGCTCTGAAACCCTGCGAGTAGGTGGTGAACAGCATGATATTGTCGGTCGGCCGCCAGTCCAGGGACCCCTTGAAAATGACGTCCGACGCGTGCAGCACGCCGTTTTTGTCGAGGCTGCCGACCTTGAGCTGGCCGCTGTTGATGGCTGCCAGCGTCGCGGCGGGATCACTGATACCCGCACCGACGGCGTTGGCCTGGTTGAAGGCGGCGAGGCTGGGATTGCCGAACGCCTTCAGCCTGGCGGTGACGTTGACCGTGGTGGTGGCGCCTTTGTAAATATCCTCGATATCGTACCAGCGGGCGCCGAAGGTCGCGGTGACGTTCCTGAGAATGTCATATTCAAATTCTCCGAACAACGCAATCTGCCGCGTCGTGCGCGTGACATCATTGACGAAACTGATTTCCGGCCCGAACGGACCGCCGTTGGTGTTGGTCCCCGCGGTTCCCGGCGGCGCGGCCAGGACCCTGGCGAGATTGGAGAAATACGGGCTGTCGGTGGAAGCGATCTTGAACTTGCCCACGCTGGCGAGTTCGGTGTCATCGTGAAACACGCCCGCGGTCAGGCGCCAGCGGTTCTGCTCGGGCGTATTGATCCGGAACTCGTGGGTCATGCGCGTATTGGTGCTGTGTTCCTTGTAGAATTTCTGAGGATCAAAGCACTGGTCATACGTGCCGTTGCCGGGATAGCAGACGTAGTAGGCGGAAAACAGACCGCCGTTCGTGTAGAACGTATAATCAACGCTCGAATGGATATCCCGGTCCAGGTAACCGCCGGTATAGACGAGATCCAGCATCCCCAGACGTCCCTTGACGGTCCAGGTCGTCAGGCCGAAATCATCCCTGTTATTATCCGGGGCAAAGCGGTTCACCGAACTCTTGCCCTTCAGATTGGGATCGTAGGCCCAGACACCTTCGGTATTCAGCGATTGCTGGGTGTGTTGAACCAGGACATTCCAGTCATCGTTGATCGTATAGGAGGCGCCGAAACGTCCGCCGGAATAGGTGGCAGTATTGAAATTTTTCTGAACCAGCTGATCATTCCTCGGCACGGGTATCGTCATGGTCGAGGGACTGGGAAGCGGATGTCCGGAAATTCTGTCAATCACGATAGTACTGCCGTTCCAGCCGCCGTTTGACGGATCGTTCAGAATATTGTCGATCCAGCCGCCCTGGTGATCATTGTAGGCGGCCACGCGCAGGGCGAGATCGTCGGAAAGCGGGATGTTGACATGCGCTTCAACCTTATGGCTCATATCACCGCCTTTCGTACCCTTGATAGTGGCATCGAAGCCGGCCTCGAACAGGCTGGGATCGGGTTTATTGGTGATGAGACGCACGGTGCCCGCCTCGGAACTCGCACCGAAGAGGGTGCCCTGCGGTCCCGGCAGCACTTCAATTCGCTTGATATCCGTCGCGTAAATATCGAGATTGCGGCCCTGCATGGAGACAGGCATATCGTCCAGGTACAGGGCGACCAAAGGTTTAAGTCCCTGTACGGATGACAGGGTCAGAATAGTCTGGGAGGTGGCTGCACCCCGGATATAGAGCTCATTCTGGCCGGGCCCCGTGCCCTGACTGACTACATTCGGCAGATACTTGAGGTAATCCTGAAAGTCACCGATCCTCAGATTCTTGAGATCCTGCTCCTGTATCGCCGAGACCGAGACCGGGATATCCTGCATGGATTGCGCCCGCTTGGTAGCGGTGACGACAACTTCCTCGATTTGCTTGGCGCTGACGGCGTTGCTGGCGGCAGAGGCGGCGATGGCGGACAAAAGCGCGGTGCGCAATTTGTTCTGTTTGAACATAGTGTCACCCCCATTACGGTTTTATTGTTTTGACTTTGTCACCCCTCTTTAACTTGTCACCCCTCAATGACTTGTTCTTTTAGAAGGTGGGTTCCTAAACCCTAATTCATGAGGATAGATATGTCCAATTTGCGCGGAAAGTTTTTTCCCCATGAGGTCAAGGGATTTGGCCAGTTTTTTATATAAGGTGCTGAAAACCGGAATCTTCACTGAAATATCAGTAATCAATATTTTTTCCGGGGAAATCGCGGAACCGTCCGGCGCTTCCGGATCCGCAATCAATATACTAAGGTGATGGCCGTTTCAATCGTCTTTGGGAGAACACCATGTCCATCGCCGTCGCCCTGCACATCCTTGCCGCCGTCATCTGGGTGGGTGGCATATTTTTCGCTTTGCTGATCCTGCGTCCGGCCGCGGGCGCGCTGGAAGCGCCGGTACGGCTGCCCCTGTGGGGCCGCGTGTTCGGCAGATTTTTTCCCTGGGTATGGGCGGCGGTGATCCTGCTGCCGATAAGCGGTTACTGGATGATCATGAAAGGCTGGGGAGGATTCGCCGGCCTCCCCCTCTACCTGCACCTCATGCAGGGTATCGGCTGGCTGATGATCCTGCTCTACCTGCACCTGTGGTTCGCACCCTACCGGCGGCTGAAGAAAGCGATCGCCGCGGGGGACTATTCGGACGGGGCCAGGCAGCTGAACCAGATCCGGGTCCTGGTCATGGTGAATCTCATCCTGGGCCTGCTGAATGTCGCCGTCGGGGCCTCGGGGCGTTACTGGTGATGAGATAATCCGGCAAAATCCGGGCCATCATCAGGCTTCCCCCTCACCTCCAGTCCAGGCCCGTCTGCATAAAAATTGATTTGCGTCAAAACTCTTTCAGCCTGCTTTACTATGTTTATAAGCAGAGGCTTAGGTCTTGATAGACCGAACAGGAGACTGAAATGAGTATTCTGACTGGTGTTATAATTGCGTGCATGGTGATTACCGCCGGAATCCTCTTAACTGGCCTGTATTCCATGGGCCATGGCGGCCGGTTCGACGAAGAACATGAAGGGCAGTTCATGATGGCCCGGGTCGGCGCGCAGGCGGTGACGCTACTGCTTTTGTTACTCGCTCTTTTCCTGGCCAATAGCTGATTCAGCAGTAAGGAAAACTGCAGCGAGTAAGCACCCGGCGGCCCCCGGAGGCCGCCGGGTGTAGTAACCTATCCGAATCCGGGTCCCCGGAGGTTTCCCATTGTAACGCTTCCGTAACAATTCGGGAGAAACACGCACCTTTTATATCTGTCTTAAGTTATACAGACGATACGCAGGGCGTACCGCCGTATGATACTGACTGGTTCGGCCTGCGAAGAGAAAGGAATATCCGGTCCGTGCGGCCGGGTGTACAAACGGATCCTGTATTTCCGGGTGTTCCCGGAAGGAGGTTGTAAATGAGTGTTATGACAGCCGTCGTCATTGCGCTGGCGGGACTTACCGCCGTCACCCTCATCACCGGGGTGGGTTCCATGATCCACGGCGGACCGTTCGACGAACGCCACAGCGAACAGTTCATGTTCGCACGCATAGGCACCCAGGGACTGACGCTGCTTTTGATGGCGATTGCATTCATCCTGGCCAACGGTTGATGCAGCTCCCTGATCGCTGCGGGTGTTGAAGCCAGTGGTGACGGCCTTCGCGCGGACGGGATCCGGCACCCGCACCGTCTGTCAACCGTGACAGGGAAAATTCACTACTGATCCGTCAAGGGAGTGCTTCTCCGAGGAGGATGAATATGGAACGTTACTGCAAAGGCGTGACCGCAGGCTTTGTGGCCACGGTAGTGTTGTCCATCGTTATGGTCGCGAAGAGCGCGGCCGGCATGCTTCCTGATCTCAACGTGCCCGCCATGCTCAGTTCGATCCTGGATGCGCCGGGTGTGCCGGCGGTGGGCTGGATCGCCCATTTCGTCATAGGCGCCGTGATATGGGGCCTGCTGTTCACGGCATTCAGCCGGAAGATGCGGGGGCCTTTCTGGTTAAGGGGCGTCAAGTTTGCCACGTGGGCCTGGCTGATGATGATGCTGTTCATCATGCCCGTAGCCGGGGCCGGCTATTTCGGCCTGGCGCTCGGGTACGATGTTCTCGTCGCCACCCTGGTCCTGCATTGGATCTACGGCTTCACCCTGGGGTTGACCTACGCCCTGGAAATGCGGACGACCGTCTACCGGCATCAGAGTTACGATCATCAGAGCTGATTCCTGATAAGGCCATCCCCCTCCGACCCGCCCGTCAGCAGGATATAGAGGGCCGGCATCATCAGCAGTACCAGCGGCAGCTGCACCGCCAGGACAAGTTAACCCGGCGGCGATGATCCTCACCGGAAAATCCGGATTGACCCGATTTTATTCCGCGGTTTTATGCTGTCGGCGCCGGCGACGTTTCCTCCTTCGGCAGGGTCCACCTGACCAGGACCGGCTGGACCAGGACAACCAGGGGAAGCTGCACCAGGATGCCTGCAATGATCGCCACCGCCAGCGGCTGCAGCATCTGGTCACCCGAACCACTGATCGCGGCACCCAGCGGCAGCAGCGCCAGGATCATGGCCAGCGTGCTCATGATGATCGGACGAAACCGGTTAAGCGCCGCCTCGTAGATCGCCTGCCGCGACGGCATCGTTTCCCGGAGATTCTGGAACTCGGAAAAGAGGAAGATCGACATCTCCACCGCAATTCCGAGAATCATCACCATCCCCATCATCGCGGTGATGTTTAGCTCAATACCCGTCGCCCACAGGCCGAAGAAAACCACGCCGGCGGAGAGTATGGATGTGCCCAGGATGATCACCGGGAACCACCAGCTCTCATAGAGGAACAGCAGGAGGATGACCTCGGCCAGCACCACGGCGGCGAAAACTATCATCATTCCATGCGCGGCCTTCGCTTCCTGCTTGTAGGCGCCGCCGAGTGTGTAATAGACCCCCTTCGGAAGCACCTTGTCCAGGGTTTTCTTCACCGAAGCGATGGTCGTGCTCAAGGCCAGTTTGCCGCTGGTCTCGGCCGTCACCGGGATGATCTGCGCCAGATTCTCCCGGAACAGCGCGGGTTGCCCATAGACGAACTTGACCGTCGCCATCGACCCCAGGGGAAAGGTGTGCCCGTTCGGCGCCTGGATCAGAAGGTTCTTGATATCCTCGCGGTACACCCGGCTGTGTTCCCGGTAGCGCGCATCCTGGGGCTGCGACCAGATCCGCACCCCGACCGGCTGCACGACTCCCATGTAATCCGTGACGACGTCGCCCCTGAGATAGCGTGCGACCTGATTCTTGACCTCCGCCACGGTAAGGCCGTTCATGGCGGCCTGCGCTTCGTTGACGTGGATATTCAGGGCATCGCCGGTTGGAAGAGTGCCCGGATTCACCGATGACGGCTGGATACCGGCGGCGCGCGAGATTGCATCCGCAACCTTCCCGGCCACGCCGGGCAGGACATCCGGGTTGTTTGCACTGAGATTGATCACTACCGGCTGTCGCCGGCCAACCATGTCCCCGATCATGTCGCTCAGCAGCTGATGGGTGTCATAGTTCAATCCCGGCACGGCGGCGTCGACTTTCTCCCGGATCTGGGCCATCACCGTCCAGATCGGCGGCCGTCTGGACGGCGGAACCAGCTTGACGAAGAAATCACCTCCGTAGGGCATGATAAGGTCGCCTCCCAGGCCGGCTCCGGTGCGGCGCGAGTATGTATCCACGTACGGATTTTTCTTGAGGATTGCCTCCACATCCGCGAGTTCCCGGTTGGTCTCGATGAACGACGTGCTGGGTGCCGTTTGATAATCCAGCACGAAGCCGCCTTCGTCCATCTTCGGAAGGAAACCCGAGCCGACGTGCCCCTGGCCAAAATAACCAATTCCGGCGACGACGGCGATGATGACTACGGCCAGCCACGGCCTCGCGTAGAGCCCGCGCAGCAGGCGCCCGTGGAGACGCCGCATCCAGTTCTCGCTGTCATGCGACGGATCGTGCCATTTCCTGAAGTCGATGAGCCCGCGTGCCATCAGCGGCACCAGAAGGGCCGTGAACCCGTAGGAGATGATCAGGGACGACGCCATCGTGATCGACAGGAACTTGAAGAACGCCCCCGTCACCCCGGAGAGGAACGCCAGCGGGATGAACATGATGATGGTGGCGCTGCTGGACCCCGTCAGAGGCGCCAGAAACTCCCGAGCAGCGCCGAGCACGGCCCGGTGCGGCTGTTCCAATTCAGGGACGCCTGCACGACGCGAAACATGCTCAACCATGACGATAGCGTCGTCGATCAACAGACCGATCGCGGCGGCGATGCCGCCGAGGGTCATGATGTTGAACGTCATCCCGAATGCCGACAGCAGCACACAGGTGGTCAGCACGGACATGGGCACCGTGATCATCGACACCAGCGCCGCCCGCCAGTTGCGCAGGAATCCGAACACCACACAGGCAGCGAAGATAAGGCCGATGACGATCGCCTCTTCCATCGCGCCGATTGACGAGCTGACGAGATCGGTCTGGTCGTACCACTTGTGGACGGTGATCTCCTTGGGCTCCTTCTTCATGAAGGCGTCGAGCTTCGAGACGACCTCTTTCTTCAGTTTCAGCGAGTCGGCGTTGTCCTGCTGAAAGACGTTGATGTTGACCGACGGTTGTC
>JARRRO010000052.1:0-10957 GCA_037380645.1 Gammaproteobacteria bacterium
CGAACAATACCGGATAGATCGCCAGCCACACGGCTGCTATGGCGATGATTCCCCGTTCGGCGTCGAAGAGCATGCCCATGCCCAGTACCCCGGCGGTCAGCAGCACCAGGGTCGACGCCCACATGCGCAAGGCCATGCCCGGCTGGCCCGTCCCCAGGGCCAGGGGGCGCAGCAGCTGAAACACCGCCCGCAGGATTGCCGCCGCGGCGAGAATTCGAAGCGGCCAGGCGGCGGCCGCGTAGCTGACGCCGTTGGCGTCGTGGATCAAAATGGTCAACCAGCCCGCGCACAGCATGAAGGCGGCCATCAACGGTCCCACGAGGGCCACGATCCTGCCGGTCGCCCAAACAAACGATTGTGCTACCAACTGCCGGGCGGCCGAGACCTTGGCGAAGACGGGCATTGCCGTTCGATTGACCAGGTTGCCGACGGCGACGGCGGCTTCCATGGGGATATCGAAGGCGACGCGGTAGATGGCCAGCGATACCGGCCCGTAGAACCAGCCGATGAGCAGAAAATCCACGTTGCGGAAGAGCTGCTGGAGTACGTCAGCGGCGGCGGCCTGTACGCCGAAGTGCACCAGGCCGGAGATGGCCCGCGGCCGAAAGCGCAGGCGCGGCAGGAATGGACTGGCCAACTGAACTCCGATCAGCATATACAGGCCGTGCACCGCATAGCCGCCCACGATTGCCCAGGCCCCGCCTCCCATGACCGCGATGGCCAGTCGCGTCAATGCCGCGCCTAACGTCGCGCACACGTTGATCACCGCGATTCGTTCATACTTGAGCTCGCGGTTGAGCAGTTGCAGCGGCACCAATGCGCCGGCAGTAAACAACAGTTTCACCGCCACGGCGGAGAAATAAAGGGCCATCCCCGATATGCCGTAAAACTCCCCGATCAACGGCGCGGCGAGCCAGATGAGGCAGCCGGCAACGGCGGCCGTGCCCATGGCGTACCAGAACACTGAATCCAGCTGCAGGCGCGAGAGGGACCGCGACTGGACGATAGCGGCGCCCGTGCCCATTCCGTCCGTCGCCTCGACGACAACAGCGATGGACCAGACCAGCGATGCAACACCCACCTGGTCCTTGGTCAGGAACCACAGTACGGCCAGCATCGTCGCGAAGTCGATCAGTTTGGCGATAACCGTCGCACTGCCCAACCAGTTGAAGCCGCGGCGCAGATTTGAGTAATGATCTTCCAATGTTTTCGGGCGCTTGAGGGGAAAAGCTGTTTGGACTAGCTGCCTTGTTCCTTGGCCACCGGCGATGCCGCCGCGCAGGCTGCGGCAACCCTCTCGCAGCATGCGTCATAGGCGAACCGCGCCCTCGCCAGACAGCTCTCGGGAGCGACGACTCGCACGGGAAAAGGCGCTATCAGCGCCTTTCCGTCGCCTCGCGGCGGACCGCGGCAAGCGTCTCGGGCCATTCCCCCGACGGGGTCCCGGTCTCTTCCGTCTGGTCCGCGGGCGCAAGCGGCAACACCCGCGGACGGTGGCGTTTCAGGTTTGCAAACCACCGCGCCGGTTTGCCGAGCCGTCTCCGCAACCGGGAACCCTGACAGCGGGTGATGAGCCGTGGTTTGATGATGCTGATGATCCGCCTCCCGCGGGCCTCCCAGGTCAGGTCGCGACTGTCCCGTAATGCGGCGGCGGCCAGGGCCTGACTCAGGACCGGGTCCGTGGCCACGGCCTTAATTCCGGCGACCAGCGAGTCGGCGCTGTCGGGCCGGCACAGGTACGCATTGCGGCCATGCGTCAGAATCTCGCGTACATCGGGCGTGTCTCCGGCGATGATCGGTCGGCCGCAGGCGAGGTACAGAAACAGCTTCAACGGCAATACCGTGGTTCCGTACTGCAACAGCGGCTGTGAGGAAGGTGGAATGAGCAGCATGTCTGCGGCAAACATGTACTTCGGCAGGTCCGCCTCAGACTGCCACGGAACCATTCGCACATTGGAGACTTCCTTTGCCAGTCGCTCTATGGGCCCCTCACCGTAGGAACCAACGAAGACAAAGAGGATCTCCGGCAGCCGCCTGGCGGCCGCAATCGCCAGCTCCAGCCCCTTCGTGTGATTAACCCGGCCGGTGTACACCACGGTGGTGCGATCGGGTTCGATGCCTATTGATTCCTTGGCCAGGGCCTTGTCCAGGCGGGCGCCCAGTCGCTGCGGGGCAAATCCGTTGTGCACACATTCGAGACGGTTTTCCGGGATACCCAGGTCCAGGTATTTCTGCCGCGTATACTCGGAATGGCAGATATGCACCAGAAAGCGCCGATGATTCATAATCCAGGAGATGCACAGCCGCAAAGGGGGTATCTGATCGGCCCAGGGACGGTAATGGTCGAATACCACCCGCTGTCCGAACACGAGCGCCAACCAGGCGATCCAAAGATTGCGCGTGTAAATGAGGTCCGCTTCCCGGAATGCCCGCCGGAACACCAGGGTCAGGCCGCAGCTGAGGTGGCGCAACCATGCCGGTCGCAGGGGCGCCACGGCAGCGATGATCTCCATGTCCAGGGCCTTGTGCAACTCGTCCCGGTTGGCCTGATTCAGGACAGGCACATGCAGCCGGCACTGCCCGGTCAGCGGTACCAGGGACTTTGCCGTGTTGACAAAGACCTCGGCATCAGCCTCCAGATTGGGTAACTGATTCTCAAAAGTTAACAAAATCTTCACAAACTGCTCCATATGATACGCGCAATTTAACCGTACTACGGGTAATATGGTACATATTATCAGGCAGGAAGCGAGTTTCCCACATCCAGCCTGTGACGCAGCGGACAAGGAAACTATAGGGGTCGCACGGTCCAGGACCGACCGCCGGTATCGGGGCTGTGGTGTAACGGTAATTGTCCATCCCCCGGAAATGCCATAGGGTCACTAACAAATGCAGCCGTATTTTTGGAAGAAACCGATTAATACCAATCACCACTGGAGGTTAAAATGCTTAACAGGGGAAAAATCAGAATCGCTATCGCGGGGGTAGGGAACTGCGCAAGTTCCCTGATCCAGGGGATTTACTATTACACGCCGAACCGCTGCCGGGACGGGGTCATCGGGCTGATGCACACAGAAATCGGCGGTTATCACCCCTGTGACATCGATGTGGTGGCGGCGTTCGACATCGATAAGCGCAAAGTCGGCCACGACGTCAACCAGGCAATCTTCGCCAAACCGAACTGCACGACGGTCTTTAACGGGGACATTCCCGACAGCGGCGTCATCGTAAGCATGGGGAATGTCCTCGACGGCATCTCCGAGCATATGGCCGAGTACGAGGACCATCGCACGTTCGTGCGTGCCGATGCCCGGGAGCCCACCAAAGAGGATGTGGTTCGGATTATCAAGGACAGCGGCGCGGAGATCCTCGTGAACTACATGCCAGTGGGTTCAGAACAGGCGACACGGTTCTACGCCGAGTGTGCCCTGGAGGCCGGTGTCGGCTTTATTAACAATATTCCGGTATTCATCGCCAGTGATAAGAAATTTGCGGACCGCTTCAAGGCGGCCAATCTGCCCCTGATCGGCGATGACATCAAATCCCAGTTGGGCGCCACCATCATCCACCGCATGCTGACCGATCTGTTTGCCAAACGGGGGGTACAGCTAACAAGGACCTACCAGCTCAACACGGGCGGCAATACCGACTTTCTCAATATGAAGAACCAGGTACGTCTATGCTCGAAGAAGACATCCAAGACCGAGGCAGTCCAGTCGGTGGCAAAAAAACGTATCCTGGATGAGAACATCCATGTGGGGCCCAGCGACTATGTGCCCTGGCAGAATGACAACAAGTTATGTTTTCTGAGGATAGAAGGGCGGCTGTTCGGTGACGTGCCGATGGACGTCGAGTTGCGTCTGTCCGTCGAGGATTCACCCAACTCCGCCGGCGTTGCCATTGACATGATTCGATGCTGCAAGCTGGCATTGAACAACGGCGAGGGCGGCGTGCTGACCGGTCCAGCCGCCTACTTCTGCAAACATCCCCCCGAGCAGTTTACCGACAGCGAAGCCTACGAGCTGACCGAGGGGTTTATACGTGAACATACCCTGGTGAGGGCTGTTGGATGAATTGCCTCATCGTCGCGGCGGGTCAGGGCACGCGACTCCGGGAGAAGGGTGAAAGCAAGCCTCTGATCCGGGTCAAGGGTGTCCCGCTGATCGAACGTGTCATCAATTGCGCGCGCCGTGGCGGAGTGGACAACTTCTACGTGGTCAGCGGCTATCGGGGCGAAGACCTGCGTGCCGAACTCGACAAATTCTCCTCCCGCGAGCGCATCCCGCTGTTCCATGTGATTAACGAGGACTGGGAGCAACCCAATGGCGTCTCGGTGTACAAGGCCAAGCCATACTTCAACGGCCCCTTTCTGCTGACCATGTGCGATCACCTGGTCGATCCCTCCATAATCCATGACATACTGTCCTGGCAGTACGAGCCGGATACCGTCACTCTATGCGTGGATTTCAACATTGACAACCCGCTGAACGACCCCGAGGACGTGACCCGCGTCAAATGTACAACGGGACGTATCGAGAACATCGGCAAGATCATCCGCGATTACAATGCCATTGATACGGGTGTTTTCCTGTGCACGCCCGTGATTTTCGACGCACTGGAAAAGAGTTTCGCCGCCGGTGATCATAGTATCTCCGGGGCCATGAACGTGCTCGCGCGACGTGGCAAGGCGCTGACGTTTGATATACAGGACCGCTTGTGGGTAGACATTGATGATCCCCATGCTTTCAAGAGGGCGGAGCACCTGATCGACCAGGGGCGTCTGTAACCGGGCGCAGCGTCCTAGTAATGCGGCTCGCCCTTTCCGCCCATCAGTTTGATCCTTCGTCCGGCTGACCGGTGCCGCTCCTTCCATCTGACAGGTCGCGGTTACGGACGGGCACGATACTGCGAGACAGCGTTTGAACAACATAGAATCAGTCACACGCACCCGAGAAATCGAAGAATTTACCAATCTTCATTTCATCCATCCCGTCTCCATTCGCCTGACCCGCCTGTTCGCCCGACTCGGGGTGTCGCCGAATATGGTCTCGTTTGCGGGTATGCTGTGCGGCGTTCTGGCCGGTGTGGCCTATTATCATTATCAAGAGGCCATTTACGACATCACCGGATTCGCCCTGATGATCGCCTGGCACATCCTGGACGGCACCGACGGACAGCTGGCCCGACTGACGAATTCACAGTCCGAATTCGGTAAGGTCATCGACGGTATTTGCGACTATGTCACATTTATCGCGGTCTATCTCGGACTCGGTTTCGCGCTGCAACAACAGTATGATGCGGTGATATGGGGAGTGATCGTGCTGTCTGGCATATGTCACGCCGTGCAGTCCGCAATCTATGAGGTACAGCGACAGGAATACAATTTCTGGGGGCACGCCAAGACTTCGGCGAGGCTTCCCCGCTTGGCCGGTCTGGAGCAGATGGAGACGCGCGGGTCCATCTCTCAAAAACTGATGAACCGCTTGTATGTCCTTTACGTGCGCATCCAATACATCGCCTCGAGGGTATCGATCAGGCTATACGAAGAATTGGCGGCCAGGCTGGAACGGGATGATGACCAGGGGCAGCTGATCCGGCGCTGCTATCGCCAGGTATTTGCGCCGTCGGTGCGCGCATGGGCGGTGCTCTCGTCCAATTACCGGACCGCAGGGATATTCGCCTGTGCGATACTGAAGATCCCGTTGCTGTACTTCGTCATCGAGATCGTCTTTCTCACTCTGGTAACGGTTATCCTGGTGACGAGGCAAAGCGCCAGATACGAGGACTTTCTGCGGTTTCTCGCCGCGCTCGACAATAAATGAAGCAGTCGGCAGGGGGAAACGGGATCAAGGACTAGTGAACGCGACGCAGCCACGTCCAGGCCAACACAATCAGAACGGCACCGGGGGACAGAGCCACCAGCGCCGGGTTTAGATTAAGCAGCAGGCCGGCGTTGGAAATGATCAGGTCCAGCAGATATACGCCCATGCCGGTGAGACCCGCCAGCACCAGTCTGCTGCCGAGACCGCTGCGAACGGAACCGAACACGAAGGGCACCGAGAGCAGCAACATGGCGATGGTTGTCAGTACGCCGCCGGCCTTGCGCCACAAGGCCAGGGCATAGGACTTCGCAGCCTGCCCCGTGGCACGCAGAAAGCGGACTTGATTGAACAGCTCCACCGGGGACAGGCTTTCCGGCGGCTTGCTCAGCGTCGACACCTGTTCGCGATCCAGGAATGGTTTCCATTCCATCGTATCGGTATGCACCGACTCAATTCGCTGGGCGTCGAAGGTCTTGGTGGTGACATCGTTGAGCCGCCACTGCTTGGCCTTAATGATGTCCGCATTCGCGGCATGGATATAGGACTGGAGAAACCCGTCGTCGCCGAAGTGCATGATCTCGATATCGGTGGGTTTGCTGACGTGCTCCATCTTACCGATGCGAAGAATATTCCGCTTGTCACGGCTCCAGATGCCGAGGTCCCGGCCCAGTTCCATGCTCTGCTCCAGCGCGGCCGAGCGCCGCAGATCGGCCTCCTGCTCCAGCGGCGGTGCGACAAACTGTTCCAGGACGGCGGTTATCAGCAGCAGAAACAGGCCGACCCTGAGCGACGAGAGGCTGATACGGGCGGGGGAAAAGCCGGCGGATCGCAGCGGAATCAACTCACGATGTATCGCCAGCCGTCCCAGCGCCGCGACGTTGCCCAGGAGGGCAATAAACGGCGTTAGCTCGATAAACCGGCGCGGCATCAGCAGTATGACGTAGACGAAGGCGTCCTTTACCTGGTAGGAGCCTTTGCCCACGTCGTTTAGCTGATTCAGCAGATCGAGGAAGCCGAACAGAGGCAGCAGTGCGATGGTGGCGATAAGCAGTCCGCCAAAAATCTGTCCGGTGAGGTAGCGGTCGACCGTTTTCATCTGCCTGTCGTAAATCCTCGTCGGAAACCGGGCAGCATGGCCATGACCACGATGAGCATCAGCGCCTCCAGCCACCAGACCCCGGGAAACGCAGGGACCGTCCCCTGTTCCACCCAGGTCTGGGCCAGGCCGCTGAGGTTGTAGTAAATTGCGAAGATCAGGGCCGCGGTAAAGGTCTTCTCGCCCTTTCCCTGCCGCGGCGAAGAGCGGCTTAGCGGCACCGCTATCAGGGCCAGCAGCAGCGTGGCCAAGGCGCGTGACAGGCGCCATTGCAACTCCGCAATGTCACGCGGGGCGCTGGATCCCACCAGGTCCATGATAGAGGCGGCCTTGCGATTGTAGCCCACCTCTTTGCTGATATCGGTGTAATACACCATCTTGTCGAAGTGCACGACGGAGTCTCCGGAACCTTTGTGAAAGAGTTGGTACATCATCCCGTCATACAGCTCCAGACGGGCCTCCCGTTCGGATGACATCTGCTTGCGGTAGGCGCGCTTGGCGAGCACCACCTCGCTCCTGTCGCCCTTATTCATGTAATGGAAGACATTCTTCATCAAGCCGTCGGAATTGTTTTTTTTCCTGATCCCGGTGCAGCCGTCCGAGACCGATGATGATGGAAACATACAGGGCAATGGGGATCAGCACTTCGAGGGCGATGAGGCTCTTTAGCCAAACCAGCTTCAGCATGCCGGAGACGCCCAGCGTTTCCGTGACCGCCTGGGCCAGGAAACGGGCAACGTTGAAACAGGAAAACAAGCCCACCAGGATCACGACCACGACCAGAAACGGCTTCACGATCTCATGGATGATATATCGCTCTAGTCTTTTCACTGCTGTCTCTGCCGCGTTACGTCAGTACTTCCCCGGGCGGCTGTTGCACCTCTTTGAGTATGGACTCCACGAACCGCAGGTCCTGCGCCGTATCCACGTCAATGCAGGCGCGGGGTTGGGAAAGCAGCACCGGCCTGATGCGTATCCCGGTTCTCTTCGAAATCGCCGCCAGCGCCGCCTCCAGCGTCAATCGCCCGGCCAGGTAGGAGATGACCGCCGCCGGTCCAAGCAGTTGCGCAATCAGCTTCCACGGCTTTTTGCGGCTCTGTTCTCCCTTCTTCCAGAAAGACACCACGCCGCGGCCGCGGGGATTGAGCAGGGCGTAGAGATTGCAACCGCAGAAATGGCCGTCCCTGAGGCGGGTGACGGTACGCCGGGTGCCCGGAAAAGCGGCCGCGACCGACGCGTGCTCCACCAGCCCCAGCGTCGCATCGGCTCCCGCGGCGACGGACCCTTCGAGAAACTCCCTGACGATGGCGGGCGTCAGCAGGGCGTGATCCGCCGTGGTTAGCAGGACCGGATTCGCATCGTCCCGCCGGGCGAGGCAGTACTCGGCGCTGACGGCGGGGGATTCGAGATAGTCGATCCATGTAATGCGGCCGGATTCGATGCGATCGCTCAGCTCCCGGGAGGTGGATACGGCGGCGGGATGCGGTCCGCAGATCACCGACTGTGCGATCATGCCGCTCGCTTCCAGGGCGTCCAGCACGCGGAATATGACCGGCCTTCCCGCCACCGGGGAAAGAGCCTTGCACGGCGCACCGGTGGCGGCCGCGACCGGATCTGCGGCAGTACGGTCTCCCGCCAGGACCAGGGCGGTAAAACCACCGGTTGTATTCACTGACGTCCCGTCCGGGGCGGGAGATTACAATGTCTTTTCATACAGCCGGTAACGTTTGTACATTTTGCTTTTGAGGTGTTCCAGCATGCTGCGCATGGGTTTGTTGTCTTCCAGAATCCAGGACATCTCCACGCCCTTGATGCCGTATTCCACTGCCGCGCTCCGCGCGGCGTCGCAGACCTGGAAGGCCAGGGCCAGTCCCAGGGGCGTGCTCTGATATTGTTTTCTCACTCCCATCAACGCCACCCTGCCGGTGCGAAAATCCCGGCGCATGGTGCGCCTGATCAGATGCGCCCAGCCGAACGGCAGCAGCCTGCCGCCGATATCGCCAATGGCCTCATTCAGGTTTGGAAGCAGGACGATGAACGACGCCGGCTCGCCGTCGACCTCCGCGATCTGGATGAAGTTGTCGGGGACAAACAGGCGCAGGCTTGTGCCAATATCGGCGAATTCTGCCTCAGTAAAGGGTATGAAACCCCAATTCCTCGACCAGGCATCATTGAATATGCTGCGCAGGATCTCCATTTCCTCCTTGAACTGCTTGCGCCGCAGTGGACGCAGCTTGACCCGGTCCTTGAAGCGCCTAACCACCTCGCGCATGGCGGGGGGAGTTTCAAAGTCCGTTTCGATCCAGTAAGCCAGCAGATCCTTGGCCGGCGCATAGCCCTGCTCCTCCAGCAGCGGTCCGTACCACGACTGCGAATGGGGCATCATGATGACGGGAGGGGTATCGAAGCCGTCGACCAGGATGCCGCAGTCCTGATTGATTGAGAAATTGAACGGACCGGTGATGCGCCTGGTCTGGTGACCGGCCAGCCACTCCTCCGCAGTGCGGGTGAGCGCCGCGACCACGTCTGTATCGTCGATCGATTCCAGCAGTCCGAAATGGCCGGTTTGTTCCCTATGGTGCTCGCGGTGAAGCTGATCGACCTGGGCACTGATCCTGCCCACCGGCTGGCCGTCCCGATAGGCCGTCCACGCCTGCCACTCGGCGTGCTCGAAGAAGGGATTGAAGCGGGAGAAATGCATGCGTCTTTCCAGACGCAGCGGGGGAACCCAGGCCGGGTCATCGGCGTACAAGCGCCAGGGAAGATCGATGAAGGCCGCCATGTCACCGCGCGTAGTGACGGGCCGTATGTCACAGGGTACACCCATTTATTTGGTTTCCTCGCAGAAGCGTGCTCCGCACGCGGGGTCTCGGTGTTCAACACACCGGATGGAATCCGCCCAAGGATAGCACAGCAACCTTGGTGATGTTGGGCGGGGAAATCTCTGCCAATGGCGCCGTACGGCATCCCCTTTGCGGGGGATAGGGGTGTGATGCACGTCACCGGAAAATCAGCAAAAACTGGCATTACCCGCATAACCAGCCCTACAATACCGGCCGGGATGTTGCATCCCCTCGCAGGGGCCGGGCCGCCGGAAAAGTGGCGGTCGCCCTTGAAAATGGGATAAACTGGCCGCCTTGCCGCGACCGCCCCGGGTGAAATTTTTCTTGGCAATAGATGAAATTTCATCTTAAACTATGTAATTGTGCGAAAATCCTTTATATTATCAAGAAGATGACACATATTCTTAACGAGGGGAGAGAGACTCTGAAACCAATCAATAATAACTCAGACGTCCCGGCATCACACCCACGTACACCTCCTACCGAATCCGGGCCGTCCTCGCAGCTACAGCCGACTCCGACCGAGAACGCGCAACCCCAGCGACTGGCAGACTTTGAGACCCTCATTGACGCGCTGGAATATGCCGCGCAAGGTGTGACGGGCTTCAACTTTTACGACGCCAGGGGCAGACTGTGTTCCGTCCTGTCCTACCGGGACCTGCGCGACCAGGCCCGGGCCGCGGCCCAGCGCCTCCTCACCCTGGACGTCGAACGCGGCGACCACGTCGCCATCATTGCCGACACCAGCCCGGAATTCGTCACCCTGTTCTTCGCCTGCCGTTACGCCGGCCTGGTCCCCTTCGCCATGCCGGTACCGGTAAACCTGGGCAGCCACGAAATCTATGTGCAGCAGTTGCGTGGCATGCTCATCACCAGTCAGGCGAAGGTCGCCCTGGCCAACGTGGAATTCATCAATTTCCTGGAAGAAGCGTCCGTGGGGCTGGACGAACCGAGCTGGACAGGAACCCCGGCGGAGCTTGCCAAGCTGCCGGAGACGCACACCGACTTCCGCAGCAACACCCCTGATGAGATCGCCTACCTGCAGTTCACTTCCGGCAGCACCCGTAATCCGCAGGCGGTCATGATCACCGAGCGCTCGGCGATGAGCAACCTGCAGGGATTAGTGCGCATCGGGCTGGAGTTGAAATCCGTCGATCGCTGCGCATCATGTCTGCCTTTCTACAATGACATGGGAC
>JARRRO010000053.1:0-7348 GCA_037380645.1 Gammaproteobacteria bacterium
CACTGTTCTGGACAGCGTCGGGGGTGAGTACAGGCCCGGGGCCTCCTGTGGCCTGGGTTCCTTTAAACCGATCACCGAACAGGAGATTGCAACGTTGAAGGACCAGTTGAAAAAAGCAAAAAAGAAGTGACCCATGCCACAGGAGGCCCCGGGCCTGTACTCACCCCCGACGCTGTCCAGAACAGTGATGATGTCCAAATCGCACAGCTGGGACAGGGAGGTGCGGTACATTATGGTGCCGCTCATTTTCAGACCGGAGCAGGTGTAGGGCAAAGTATTCAATTAGCGTTTGCCGCCGTTCATATAAAAAACGATATGGCTGTTATCCAGAATGCTGATGTGCTGGATGCTGGTCAGCCGTAAGCACCGCACCGGCGGGTCCTGATCGACCCGATCCTGCGCCGCCGTGCTCTGAACCTGGACGGCGACCAGCAGCGCCGGCAGCAGGAAATACTTGAAGACGTTCATGTCGTAATCCTCCTGAGGGCTGTGTCTGTTTGACCGTCCGGCCGCGCCTTCTGCTCCCGGCCGGGCTCACCTGAAAACAGGCTACTTCCGGCGAAGGCAGGCCCTATTGATCTGGGTCAACATCGGCCCTCGGCCGGCAGGGCGCGACTGTTCCCTGGGGAATAAACGAACGCCGGGAGATTGGGTTTACCAGCGCCCCGTTAACAGCAGCGTTGCTGTTACAGATCGGGAAAAGGTGTGTAATGGGGGGTCATGCCCAGGGCCTCCGCCACGGGCGGGCAGGTGATGCGGCCCCGGTGGGTGTTGACTCCCTTGCCGAAGCCCGAGTCCTTCCTCAGCGCCGCCTCGCCTTCGGCGGCCAGCTTCATGACATAGGGCAGGGTGGCGTTGTCCAGGGCGATGGTGGCGGTGCGCGGATAGGCACCGGGCATGTTGGTCACGCAGTAATGAATGACGCCGTGTTTGACGAATACCGGATCGGAGTGAGAGGTGGGCCGGGAGGTCTCCACGCAGCCGCCCTGATCGATGCTGACATCCACGATTACCGCACCCGGCGGCATGTCCTTGACCACGGCCTCCGGCACCAGGTGCGGGGCCCGGGCCCCGTGCAGCAGCACCGCACCCACCAGCACGTCGGCGTTTCTTGCCGCCGCGGCGATGCTGTCGGGACCGGATTCCAGGAAACGCATGGCTCCGGGGCGCAGCCGCGTCAACCGATCAAACTTTTCCCGGCCGCGGCCGAGCATAGTGACATTGGCACCCATGCCGTCGGCGCTGAAGGCGGCGTGGCGACCCACCACGCCGTCGCCGATAATGACCATCTCCCCGTGGCGTTCTTCCAGCACCTGCCCGAGCTGCACGCCCCGGCCGCCGTTGAAGCGGGCCAGGTACCAGGCCCCCACCGCCGCCGCCATGTTCCCGGCGATGGCGCTCATGGGTGCCAGCAGGGGCAGGGCACCGGTCTCATCCTCCACGGTTTCGTAGGCAACGGCGCTGGTGCCGGCTGCCAGCAGGGCTTCGGTCAGGGCCGGGGTGACCCCGGCCAGGTGCAAATAGGTGAACAGGAAGTTGTCCCGGAGATAACCGTACTCGGACTCCTGCGGCTCCTTGACCTTGAGCACCAGGTCCGCCTCCCAGGCTGCCGCCGGGTCGACGATCTCGGCTCCCCGGGCGGCGTATTCGTCGTCGGGGAAACCTGAACCTGTACCCGCACCCCGCTCGACGCGTACCCCGTGGCCCTGTTCGATCAGCGCGCCGGCCCCGGCCGGCGTCAGCGCGACCCGGTTCTCCCGGTCCTTGATCTCTTTAACGACACCGATGAGCATGGAGCTCTCCGTCGGCTCTGAGCATTCGTGAAGATTTTACCAAATGAGTGAGGCGTGAGGTGTGAGGGGTGAGGTGTAAAAGCAAGGAAGTGGGGCCGTCCTTGAAGTGTAACTTAGGCTTGTGAGTTTCCTTCCCCTCACCGTCCATTAGGTCCCAGCAGCTGTTTCAGACCGTGGCTCTCCAGCTCGGTCTGCAGCATGGCCCGGATCTCGCCGGGCTGTTCCATGCGCTTCACCTTTTTCCAGAGTTTCGCGGTCTCCTCGTAGGAGAAACTGCGGATCACCCATTTGATCCGGGGCAGGTCGCCTGCGCTGAGGCTGAGGCTGTCGAACTGCATAGCGATGAGCATGATGGCGAAGGCGGGGTCGCCGGCCGCCTCGCCGCAGATGGACAGGGGGATGCGAGCGCGCCGGGCGGCGACGGCGATCTGCGACAGGGCCTCCAGCACTGAAGGGTGCAGGGGGTCGAACAGCTTCGCCACCAGTTCGTTGTTGCGGTCTATGGCCAGCAGGTACTGAACCAGGTCGTTGCTGCCTATGGACAGGAAATCGACGCGCCTGGCGAAGGCGGGGATCTGATAGATGACGGACGGGACTTCCAGCATGGCGCCGATCTCAGGGTAGGCGATACGCAGTTCCTCCTCGATGAGTTCCTTATGGGCGCGCTTGATCAGGGTCAGGGAGCGATCGATCTCGTCCACTCCGGAGATCATGGGCAGCAGTATCTTCAGGTTGTCCAGGCCCTGGCTGGCCCGCAGCATGGCGCGCACCTGGGTGAGGAACAGCTCCGGGTGATCCAGGGAGACCCGGATCCCGCGCCAACCCAGGAACGGGTTGGGCTCGTGAATGGGGAAATAGGGCAGGATCTTGTCGCCGCCGATGTCCAGGGTGCGCAGGGTCACCGGCAGGGGGGCGTAAGCCTCCAGTACCGCGCGGTACAGTTCGTACTGCTCATCCTCGCTGGGGAAGCTTTCCTTGCTCATGAACGGCAGTTCCGTCCGGTACAGGCCTATGCCCTCGGTGCCCACGTCGTGGGCCAGGGTGTAGCCGGAGAGCAGGCCGGAGTTGGTGTACAGGTGGATGCGCAGGCCGTCTTTGGTGGTGGCCGGTTTGTCGCGAAGGGTGCGCAGGTGCTCGGCCAGGACCTGTTCGCCCTGGACCATCTCCTCGTATTCCTGCATCTCGACGCTGCTGGGGGAGACGTGGATATAACCCTTGTAGCCGTCTATGACCAGGGTCCTGCCGTCCAGGCGCGACAGGGGCAGCTGGGTGGAGAAACCGGTGACCGCGGGGATGTTCAGGGCGTGCGCCAGGATGGCGATATGGGAATAGCCGGAACCGTGGCCGGAGACCACGCCGGCCAGGCATTCCGGCGGCACCAGGACCAGGTCCAGGGGGCCCAGGTTCTCCGCGATGAGGATGGTGTCATCGGGATAGCTGCGCTGCGTCTGTACCTCCCGCTGCAGGTGGGCGAGTATGCGACGGCCGATGTCGCGGATGTCGTTGGCGCGCTCGCGCATGTAGGCGTCATCCATGGACTCGAACTGGCCGGCGAACCATTGAATGGTGTCGCGCAGGGCGCCCTGGGCCCAGTTACCGGCCCGGATCTTCTCCACGGAATTGTTGACGAGCTCCTCGTCCCTGGCGATCAGGGCGTAGGCGTCGAACAGCAGCCGGTCAGCCTCCGGCAGGGATTCCACCAGCTGGGCGCGCATCGCGCCCAGTTCCACCACCACTGCGTCGATAGCCTGGCGGAAGCGCTGTTCCTCGGCCTCGACGTCGTCGACCTTGCGGTCCGGCACCGCGGCGATGTCCGAGTGGGGATAGGCCACCACGCCGGTGCCAATGCACAGACCGGGGGCGCCGGCGATGCCCCGATAGAGACCACCGGACTGGCCCAGATCGGTCATCAGGCTGTTGATCTCGCCACGGGCCTTGGCGAAGGCAATATGGCCGGCGATGAGCGCGGCCAGGGTGGTAAGAAAGGCGATGTCCTGGTCGTCGAAACGGCGCGGCGACACCTGTTGCACCACCAGCACCGCCAGCAGTTCGCCCTGCTGCATGACCGGGACGCCGACGAAGGAATGGTAGCGTTCCTCGCCGCTCTCCGGGATGAACTTGAAGTTCGGATGCTGGGAGGCGTTTTCGATGTTCAACGGTTCCGAGCGCTCCCCCACCAGGCCCACCAGCCCCTCGTCGTAGCCGATAGTGACCTTGCCTACGGCCTCGGGATTGAGGCCGTAAGTGGCCATCAGGGTGTAGTAGCCGTGGACCTTGTCATTGATATAGATGGAACACACGTCCACGCCCAGGGCCTCGTGGATGTCCAGCACCAGCCGGTTCAGCGCCGAGCTCAGGTCGGTGGCCGCATTGATCGACTGGACGATCTTCTGGATGGTTCTGATGGAACGGACCATATCGACGTGTCTATCCTGTTTAACAATCCCGGCGGGCGCAACCCCGGAAGCCGGCCGCGGCGCAGGCGGCCTGCAGGGGGTGGCGGCGGTCCGGAGTTAAGATTGCTCCCTGTCCTTTTCCTTGGCCTCGCGGCGCAGCGCCTCCAGCTCCTGGTCCACCTTGTGCATATGGTCGAGAATGGAGTCCAGGGCGTTCTGGATGGGGTCAGGCATGTCCTTGCTGGCGCCGTAGGCGTCGAAGCCGATTTTCTTCGCCATGGCTTCGCGCTGGGCGGCTTTTTCGTGCGGCTTTTTCCTGACCACCACGTGGCCGGGAACGCCGACCACGGTGGCGCCGGTCGGGACATCCTTGACCACCACAGCGTTGGAACCGACGCGCGAGCCCGTCCCCAGGGTGATGGGGCCCAGGATCTTCGCCCCCGCCCCGATGACCACATTGTCATGCAGGGTGGGATGGCGCTTGCCCTTCTCCCAGGTGGTGCCGCCCAGGGTAACGCCGTGGTAGATGGAGCAGTCGTCGCCGATCTCTGCCGTCTCGCCGATGACCACGCCCATGCCGTGATCGATGAAAAATCTACGCCCTATGGTGGCGCCGGGGTGGATCTCGATGCCGGTAAGGAAGCGGGCGATGTGCGAGCCGAGGCGGGCCAGCAGGCGCAGCTTCTTCTTCCACAGCCAGTGGTTAACGCGGTGGAAGAGGATGGCGTGCAGGCCGGGGCAGGCGATGAGGGTCTCCAGCGCGGTCCGGGCGGCCGGGTCGCGGTCGAACACCACCTGTATGTCTTCCCGTATGATATCAAACACCTTGGTTCACCAGATTCCTTATGCGTTGGTATTGCCGTTCCAGCTTGTCCAGGCTGGCCGTGGTCTCCGCCAGCCGGTGGCGTTCCTTGTCCACCACCTCAGCCGGGGCGCGGGCGACGAAGCTTTCATTGTCCAGTTTTTTCGCCGTGCGGTCCCGATCAGTCTTTAACTTATTCAGTTCTTTTTCCAGTCTTTCCAGCTCCGCCTCGGGGTCTATGAGGTTGGCCAGCGGCACCAGCAGGGTCATGGCGCCGGCCAGGGCAACGACGGCATCCTCCGGCTCCTTCTCCACTTCGGTGACGGATTCCACCCGGGCCAGGAACCGGATGCGGGCGCGGTTACGCTGCAGCCAGACACTTTCTTCCTTGGAGCCGCCGGTGACCTGCACCGCCAGGGGCCTTGCGGGGGGAATGTCCCGCTCCGCCCGGATGCGGCGCACGCCGAGGATGAACGCCTTGAGCCAGCTGATCTCCGCCAGGGTTGATTCATCCTCGGCCGCCTCCGCCGCCGCGGGGTAAGGCTGCAGCATGATGGTTTTGCCCTGTCGGTCCAGCCTGGGCGCGACCCGGTGCCAGAGTTCCTCGGTAATGAAGGGCATGAACGGATGCAGCAGGCGCAGCAGTACTTCAAGGTTGCCCAGCAGGGTGCGCAGGGTGCCGCGTTTTTGTGCCTCGGTGGCGGCTTCGTCGCCCAAGGTGGTGTTGGATAGCTCCAGGTACCAGTCGCAGTATTCATCCCAGGTGAATTCATACAGGGCCTGGGCCGCGAGATCGAAACGGTAGGCGGCGATGCTCTCCTCCACCGTACGCATGGTGCGGGCCAGGACGGTGGTGATCCAGCGCTCGGGCAGGCCAAGTTCCACTTCCCCTTTGTTGATGTCCAAGTCGTTGGCCTCCGCGCTCAGCATGACGTAGCGCGCAGCGTTCCAGAGCTTGTTGCAAAAGTTGCGGTAACCTTGAATGCGGCCCACGTCGAAGCGGATGTCGCGCCCCTGGGTGGCCAGGGAGGCGAAGGTGAAGCGCAAAGAATCGGTGCCGTAGGGCTGGATACCATCCGGGTAGGCCTTGCGGGTGGCTTTCTCGATCCTGGGCGCCAGCTGCGGCTGCATGAGGCCGCTGGTGCGCTTGGCCACCAGGGCCTCCAGGGTGATGCCGTCGATGAGATCCAGGGGATCGAGGATGTTACCCTTGGACTTGGACATCTTCTGGCCTTCGGAATCACGCACCAGGCCGTGGATGTAGACCTCGCGGAAGGGGACCTCGCCCATGAACTTCAGGCCCATCATGATCATGCGCGCCACCCAGAAGAAGATGATGTCGAAGCCGGTGACCAGCACGCTGGTGGGATAGAAGGTCTCGAGGTCTCCGGTCCGCGCCGGCCAGCCCAGGGTGGAAAACGGCCACAGGGCCGAGGAGAACCAGGTGTCCAGCACGTCCTCGTCCCTTGAGAGTGAGGTGTCAGGGGTGAGGCGTGAGGCGTACTTTTCCCGGACCTCTTCCTCCGAGCGGCCAACAAAGATATTGCCTTCCTCGTCGTACCAGGCGGGGATGCGGTGGCCCCACCACAGCTGGCGGCTGATGCACCAGTCCTGGATGTTTCGCATCCATTCGAAATAGGTGCGCGACCAGTTCTCCGGCACGAAGCGGATGCGGCCGTCCTCCACGGCCTTTATGGCGGGTTCGGCCAGGGGCCCGATCTTCACGAACCACTGATCGGTGAGATACGGCTCCACCACCTCCCCGGAGCGGTCGCCCCGGGGGACCATGAGCTTGTGGTCCTCGATCTTCTCCATGAGTCCCGCGGCCTCCAGGTCGGCGACGATCTGTTTGCGGGCGGCGTAGCGATCCATGCCCCGGTAGGCCTCGGGGGCGTTGTCATTGAGCGCGGCGTCCACGGTGAAGATGTTGAGCAGGGGCAGGTCGTGGCGCTGGCCCACCTCGTAGTCGTTGAAGTCATGGGCCGGGGTGATCTTGACGCAGCCGCTGCCGAACTCGGGGTCGACGTAGTCGTCGGCGATGACCGGGATGGTGCGGCCGGTGAGCGGCAGTTCCACCTCTTTGCCGACGAGATCCTTATAGCGATCGTCCTCCGGGTGTACCGCCACGGCGGCGTCGCCCAGCATGGTCTCGGGGCGCGTCGTGGCCACCACCACAAATCCCTTGCCGTCCGCGCGTGGATAGCGCATGTGCCAGAGGTGGCCGTCCTCCTCCTCGGATACCACCTCCAGGTCGGAGATGGCGGTGTGCAGCACCGGGTCCCAGTTCACCAGCCGCTGGCCGCGGTAGATCAGCCCCTCCTCGTACAGGCTGACGAACACCTCGGTGACGGCCCGGG
>JARRRO010000054.1:0-10563 GCA_037380645.1 Gammaproteobacteria bacterium
GTGACTTCCGCGCTTTCTGTACGTCCTTGTCCTTCATGATCTCGCGCTGGGCCTGCTGCAGTTCCATGTCGGTCTTGCGGAAGTCCTGGATCATGGCCTTGCGTTTTTTGGGATCGATATTCTTGTCCTGCAGCTTTGACTGGAGAGTCTTGAGGTGTCCGATGGCCTGCTTGGGTGAATGCCCGTTTGCTTCCATCTTGCTGATCATCAGGTCGCGAAAATCCTCCTGCTGCTGCTTCAGTTTCGGGTGGTGGTCCAGGGCCTGCTTCTGGATTTTCCCGAGTTGCTGGGTGAGCTGATTGAGCTGGGCGCGCTGTTGCATGAATTCCTGCTGCGCGCTGTTCAACCTCGTGCCGGGTTGAGGGGCAGGCTGCTGCGCGGCGGCGGCGGCGCTGAACAGCAGTCCCGCCAGGGGCAGGGCGACCATGCCCAACTTCCTGTTTAACAAAGATAATCTTTTCATTTTGACCTCGGTTTACAGGTGGATTCAGGGATCGAAGCCCACCACTCTACCAAGTCCTACCGGCAGCTTGTCAACTACAATTGCCTGAACTGCGGCGCGGTCGGGGGTAACCATCAGCGGCCGCCTCCCCAGGCAAACCCGAAACCGGCTGTGAACGTCTTGTTGCCGGTGTTCCGTAGGACAGTCAACTTAATGGCCTGGGATTTCCGGTTATTGTCGCAGATCAAGAATTATTGCCGTGGGACTGGTGTAATGGCGTGGACATCACTACTTTTGGCAATAAATGTGAGTAATTTTATATGGATATTAATCCCGAAACCGTCTGTTATCTGATCCAGAAGGCGCGTGCCTTTCATGTCAAGGAAGGTGTCTCCATTCCAGAGGAACCCATGAACTCCAGCGAGGACTGGGCCCTGCAGGTGCTGGCCGGCCACGCCGGGGATCCGACCTATCAGGAATTCATCATGACGGTCAGGGACCTGGAGCCGGACCAGCAGGCCAACCTGGTGGCGCTGATGTGGATGGGGCGCGGGGAATACGAACCGGAGGAATGGGATGCGGCGCTGCGACGCGCCAAGAGCGAAATGACGCCGCAAACCGCCGAATACCTCATCGCCAAGCCGTACCTGGCCGATTATCTCCTCGAGGGCCTGGATCTGCTGGGCTATTCCTGCGAGGAGTAGGTTACCGCCCCCATCCCAGTGGGGTTAGTGTCCATTATTCGCGCAGCCACTGCGCCGCCTGCACGGCGTAATAGGTGAGTATCCCGTCGGCGCCGGCGCGCTTGATGCCCGTCAGCGCCTCCAGAACCGTGGAGCGCTCATCCAGCCAGCCGTTCTGCGCCGCCGCCTTGAGCATGGCGTATTCGCCGCTGACGTGATAGGCGAAGGTGGGCATGCCGAATTCCTGCTTCACCCGGTGGACGATGTCCAGATAGGGCAGGGCGGGCTTGACCATGATCATGTCCGCCCCCTCGGCGATATCCAGCGACACCTCCCGCAGTGCCTCGTCGGTGTTGGCCGGATCCATCTGGTAGGTATGCTTGCCGCCGCCGCCCAGGCTGGCGGCGGAGCCGACGGCGTCGCGGAACGGACCGTAGAAACCGGAGGCGTACTTGGCCGCATAGGCCAGGATCAGGGTGTTCCTGAACCCGGCGTCCTCCAGGGAACGGCGGATGGCGCCCACGCGTCCGTCCATCATGTCGGACGGGGCCACGATGTCGGCCCCGGCCTCGGCCTGGGACAGTGCCTGTTTCACCAGGACCGCCACCGTCTCGTCGTTGACGACGTAGCCGGAGGCGTCGATGAGGCCGTCCTGGCCGTGGCTGGTGAAGGGATCCAGCGCCACGTCGGTGACCACGCCCAGTTCGGGGAATTCCTGCTTCAGCGCCCGCACCGCCCGCTGCACCAGCCCGTCCCCGTTCCAGGCCTCGGCGGCGTCCTCGGACTTCTTCTCCTGCGGCACCACCGGGAACAGGGCGATGGCCGGTATCCCCAGTTCCATGCAGCGCCCGGCTTCCTTCAGCAGTTCGTCCACGGAGACCCGTTCTATGCCCGGCATGGAGGGGACGGCCTCGCGCTGCTTGTTTCCCTCGCGGACAAACAGGGGGTAAATGAAATCGTCGGCGTTGAGCGGGGTTTCCCGCATCAGTCGCCGGCTGAAGGCCTGCCTGCGCATGCGGCGCATGCGCAGTTGCGGAAATCGTGCCGGGTTGTGTTGTGCCATAATCGAAAAAGCAGCTAATCTGTGTCCATGGTAGCAAGCGCGCCGTAGCCTCAAAACCGGAATTTCACCGCCGGGGGGCGCCGCCCACGGGAGAGCAGTTTACACCAAGTCCCTATGAATCCGGTTGCATCACCGTTACCCGTCGCCGGGGGCAGGGGAATAAGCCGGTGGAATTCCGGGAGGCGGAGACGGTCAATGTAATAGGCTGTTGCGCCAGCCCGTCCATATCATTACCAGAACAATACTACGGGGGGAGACCCATGAACGTTGAGTCCGCTGTTACCAGACGCTATGCCGAAGGCGCCCAGCGGCGCCAGGAGAGCCTGTGCTGTCCGGTCGATTACGATGCCTCCCTGCTGCAGCTGCTGCCGCAGGAAATCGTGGAGAAGGATTACGGCTGCGGCGACCCGTCAGCCTACGTGCGCGAGGGCGACGTGGTCCTGGACCTGGGCAGCGGCGGCGGCAAGATCTGCTATATGGCGGCGCAGCTGGTGGGCGAGGCCGGCCGGGTCATCGGCGTGGACATGACCGACGCCATGCTGGCCCTGGCCAGGAAATACCAGGCCGATATGGCGCAGAAGCTGGGTGGCGACCGGGTCCGTTTCCTCAAGGGCTACATCCAGGATCTGGCCCTGGACGTGGAGGCCATGGAGGCCTGGCTGGCGCAGCACCCCGTCAGCGATGCGGCCTCCCTGGCAGCCCTGGAGCAGTGGCGGCAGGAACAGAGGCGGCACCGGCCGCTGATACCCGATGCCTCCGTGGATCTGGTTATTTCCAACTGCGTGCTGAATCTGGTGGGCGACGGGCACAAGCGGCAGCTGGTGGAGGAGATCCACCGGGTCACCCGGGCCGGGGGCAGGGTGGCCATTTCCGATATCGTCAGCGACGAAGTCGTGCCGGAGCGGCTCAAGGACGACGAGGCCCTCTGGAGCGGCTGCATCGCCGGCGCCTTCCAGGAGCAGGAAATGATCGACGCCTTCCTCGACGCCGGCTTCCAGGCGGTGGCCTATGACAAGTGGTCGGCGGAACCCTGGCAGGTGGTGGACGGCATCGAGTTCCGCGCCGTCACCCTGACGGCGGTCAAACCGCAAGGCAGGGAATGCCTGGACCGCGGCCACGCCGTCATCTACCGCGGGCCGTACAGCTTCATCCGGGACGACGACGGACACGAGTTCCCGCGCGGTGAGCGCATGGCGGTGTGCGAGCGTACCTTCCGCTTCCTTACCCAGGGCCCGTATCGGGAGGATTTCATCGGCATCACCCCCGCCGTGGAAAGGGAAGCGGTGGCCTGGTGTGCCCCACCCGGTACCCGGCGTGCCGCCGCCGATACCAAGGGCGGCGAGCACAGCGGCGGTGGCGCCGGCGGCGGCTGTTGCTGACGTCCGCGGCGCGGCCTCAGGCCAGCCGGGCGCCGTTTGGGATCTCGCCGTCGGGCACCGCCAGCACCACCTTGCCGTCTTCCCGGTAAAATCCGGTGACCAGACACTCGGACAGGAACGGGCCGATGCGTTTGGGCGGGAAATTGACCACGGCGATGACCTGTCTGCCGATCAGGTCCTCGCTCCGGTAGAGACCCGTGAGCTGCGCGCTGGACCGGCGGGTTCCCAGATCGGGGCCGAAATCCACCGTTAACTTGTAGGCGGGCCTGCGCGCCTCGGGAAAATCATCGGCGGCGACGATGGTCCCCACCCGCAGTTCCACTTTCTGAAAGTCGTCCCAGTTAATCTGTTCGCTCATGCCGTTTTCCCGTGGTTGCCGCGGCGCGTGGCTTTTTTCATCAGGGCAGGGCCTCGTCCCCGTAGGCGCGGTTGGCGTCCTCGCTCCGGAACCGGGGCAGTTCCTTCCTGGCGCGCATATCCCCCACCCAGTCGGGATTGAGCAGGAATGACTTGGCGCTGAGGGCGATGTCGGCGTCTTCAAGGGCCCGGGCGGCGCTGTCGTAATCATAAATCTGGCCGCAGATCATGAGGGGCAGGTCGGTCATGTCCCGGGTCAGCCGGGCCATGGTCTGATCCGTCCCGAAAGCCTGGTCGCGGAAGTTGTAGGTGGACACCGACAGGGCGTCCAGGTCTTCCCACGCCAGCAGTTTGATCAGGTGCTGCCATTCATGCTCGTCCGCGAACAGGTTGACCTCCCTGTCCACCACGCCCCAGTTGGAGATGCGGAAGACCAGCAGCCGGTCCACGGGCACGACTTCGCGCACGGCGTGGATGAGTTCGCGAGCAAGACGGAAGCGGTCTTCCAGGGAGCCGCCGTAGGCGTCCACGCGCTTGTTGGAATAGGCGGACAGGAACTGGTTGATAAGGTAACCGTGGGCGCCGTGCAGCTCGACGCCGTCGAAGCCGGCCGCCATGGCGCCCCGGGCGGATTCCACGAAACCGTTGATGACGTGGCGGATGTCGAATTCGCTCATCTCGTCGGGCACGGCGTAGGGCTCGCCGGTGAAGGGATTGTTCTGCCTGGGGGCGACGGGGCTGGGGGCGATGATGCGGCCCGCCGGGTTGACGTCGGGCATGGACACCCGGCCGCAATGGAAGAGCTGCATCATGGCCAGGGCGCCGGCACGCTTGATCTTTTCCGCCACGATGCGCCAGGCGTCGATCTGGCGCTGGGTGAGGATGCGCCCCTGGCCGGGATAGCCCTGGCTGCTTTCGTAGTCGGTGACGATGCCCTCGGTGTAGACGATGCCGGCGCCGTTCTCCGCCCGCCTTACTAAAAAATCCAGGACGTCCTGCCGGGGGATGCTGTCGGCGGGGGAGGACATGCGGGTCATGGGGGCGACGCCGAGGCGGTTGCGGATGGTGTGATTCTTGATGGTAAACGGAGAGAAGACGATGTCGTCGTTCATGGCGCACCTTGTGTATGGAACTGGTTCCTTATCAGGCGGTCTTCTGGATCAGATACAGCCCGGCCAGCAGCAGCAGGGCGCCGCTGACCCGGGAGGTGGACACGGGGTTGACCGGGACGCCCAGCCAGCCGTTATGGTCGATGAGGATGGAGATCAGCATCTGGCCCACCACCATGGCCATGATGGCCGTGGCCGCGCCGATCTTCGGCACCGTGACGATGAGCGACGTCACCAGCATGGTCCCGATGATGCCACCCAGGTACAGGTAGGGCGGGACGGCGGCGACCTGTCTGAAGGAGGGCAGCTCCGGGCGCAGCGCGGCCAGCAGGCCCAGCATGGCCACGAGGCCGACGAAAAAGTTGATGGTGGTCCCGAAGAACGGGTTCTCCAGCAGGCTGCCGATGCGGGCGTTGAACGTCGCCTGTATGGGCGTCAGCGCGCCCACGCCTATGACCAGCAGGATGTACAGGAATGTCTTCATAGTCCGGGTCCCGGTAGGAAGGATTGCGGTTGTTGGCGTTGGTATCAGTCGGCGAAGACGCGCCGCAGCCACAGGCAGGATTCGCCGACCACCTCCCCGGCCCTGTCGATGACCGCGACCTGGCCGAAGAATCCGTGGATCATGCCCTCACAGGGCAGATGGACGGTATCCACGCCCGCCTCGCGCAGGCTTTCCGCGTAGCGCACTCCCTCATCGCGCAGTGGGTCGTACTCGGCGGTGATGACCAGGGCCGGCGGCAGCCCCGCCAGTTCGGCGGCGCGCAGGGGAAAGACATGGGGGTCTTCGCGGTTGAAGCCCTCCTCCAGATAATGGTCGAAGAACCACTGCATGCCTTTGCGGGTGAGGAAGTAGCCTTCCGCGTTTTCGAAGTAGGATGGGGTGCCCGGCTCATAGTGATCGGTGATGGGATAGACCAGCAGCTGGCCGCGCAGGCCGGGTTCGCCTTCGTCACGGGCGCGCAGCGCCACCACCGCGGCCAGGTTGCCGCCGGCGGAATCGCCGGCGACGGCGATGCGTGCCGGGTCGCCCCCCAGTTCTCCGGCGTGCTCCGCCGCCCAGCGGGTGGCGGCCAGGCAATCCTCCACCGCCGCCGGGTAGGGGTGTTCCGGGGCCAGTCGGTAGTCCACTGAAATCACGATGCATCCGGCCTCATTGGACAGAAGGCGGCAGATGGTCTCGTGAGTGTCCAGGTTGCAGACCACGAAGCCGCCGCCGTGGAAATACAGCAGCAGGGGCAGCGGCCCTCCCAGGTCCGGGGTGTAGATGCGCACGGGCAGGTCGCCGGCGGGGCCGGGGATGAGCCGGTCCTCGATGCTGCCGGCATAGCGGGGAAAAGTATCGGGGTCGACCAAACCGGTGGCGCGCTCGCGGGCGGCCTCCACCGACAGATTGTGCAGTTCCTCCAGGCCCAGGGCGGCTACGGCATCGAGCATGTCCTTGACTTGCGGATCCAGCGGCGTGACGGTTTCCTCCTGTGAGTGTTATGGTTGGCTGTTGAGGGGGTTACTTCCATTATGGATCAGCCCGGGACGCGGGGCACGGTCGGGGCGGGGGCGGAGTCAGGCGTTCTGATCGCTCCGGCCCCCACAGACGGCCTCTCCGCTGCCCGGCGCCGGCAGTGATGCTACCGTGGATTCGATCCAGTCTTCCACTTCGGTGGTGATCTGCGCCGCGGACTTGCCGGCGGGATCGATGGGCGGGCCGATTACCATGGTGATGGTGCCGGGCCACTTGCGCAGGCTCTGGCGCGGCCAGAAGCAGCCGGAGTTATGCGCCACCGGCACCACGGGGTAGCCGGAACGGGCGGCCAGCATGCCGCCCCCCGGCTGGTACGGCGCCTTCTCCCCCGGCAGGACCCGCGTACCCTCCGGAAAGATCACCACGCTCAGCCCGGCCTTGAGCCGCGCCGTCCCCTGTTTCACGATTTGGTTCAGCGCGCGCATGCCCGAGCCGCGGTCTATGGCGATGGGACTCATGCTGGCCAGGCCCCAGCCGTACAGGGGGATCCACAGCAGCTCCTTTTTCAGCACCCAGACCTGGGCCGGGAAGACCAGCTGCAGGGCCAGGGTCTCCCAGGCGGACTGGTGCTTGCACAGGATGATGCACGGCCCCGGGGGAATGTTTTCCCGTCCCCTGACTTCGTACCTGAGGCCGCAGGTCACTCCCAGCCACCAAAGGTTGAAGACTGACCATTTGGAAATGACGCGAAAGCGCAGGTACAGCGGCAGGGGCCGCAGGATCAGGCACAGGGGGAGAAACACCAGGGTGGCTGCGGCCAGACCCAAGCTTGTCTCCCACCAGGATGGCGTCTTCCAGTGGGGTGCGCAGGCGTGTCGACACCTCCTTCAGCAGGCCGGGCTTGGGTTTGCGGCATTCGCAGCCCTCCTCCGGGGAATGGGGGCAGAAGAACACGGCCTCGACGGTGCCGCGGAATTGCGCCAGCTGGGTGTACATCTTCTGATGGATGCGGTTCAGGTCCTCGATGGTCATGACGCCGCTGGACAGTCCGGCCTGGTTGGTCACCACCACCACCCGGTAGCCGTGGTGGCAGAGCTTGCCAATGGCCTCCAGGCTGCCGGGTCTGGGCTCCCAGTCGGACTCCGACTTGATGTAGTCGTTGGAGTCCACGTTGATGACGCCGTCTCTGTCGAGGATGATCAGCTTCATGATGCACTCTGCAGGCGTGAAATGTCCGCAATGGACAGGAACAGCTCGCTGATGCGCTGCAACATAGCCAGGCGGTTACTTCTAAGTGTGTGGTCCTCGCTCATCACCATGACATTATCGAAGAAGCCATCCACCTTGTCACGCAGTCCCGCCAGTTTCGTCAGGGCGCGGGTGTAGTCGTTGCTCTCCAGCAGCGGTTGTACCGTCGCCGCCGTCGTCTCCAGTTCTTCCGCCAGGGCGGTTTCCGCCGGTTCCTGCAGGCGCGACGTATCGATGCTCCCGGGCGGCGTCTCGCCGCTCTGCCGGAGTATGTTGCGGATGCGTTTGTTGGCCGAAGCCAGGCTCTCCGCCTCGGGCAGGCGGGTGAAGGCGGTGACGGCGTGGATGCGTTGGTGAAAATCGAAGGGCCGCGGGGGGCGCCGGGACAGGACCGCGTCGAAGACATCGGGGCGGATCCCCTCCTCCAGGTAATAGTGGCGCAGCCTCTCCATCATGAAGTCGAACACCTCGTCGATGACGGTACCGGCATTGACATCGGCGGGAAAGCCGGCGGCCGCCCGCTGCAGGCACATCGCCAGGTCCAGATCCAGGCTGGCCTCCACCAGGATGCGCAGGCAGCCCAGGGCCGCGCGGCGCAGGCCGAAGGGATCGCTGTCTCCCGTCGGCGCCTTGCCGATGGCGAAGATACCCGCCAGGGTGTCTATGCGGTCGGCCAGGGCCAGGACCCGGCCGGCGTCTATGGCGGGGATGCCGTCCCCGGCGAAGCGCGGCCGGTATTGTTCGTCCAGGGCCAGGGCCACCTCCTCCGGCTCCCCGTCATGTCGGGCGTAGTGGCGGCCCATGACCCCCTGCAGTTTGGGAAATTCGCCCACCATCTCGGTGAACAGGTCGCACCGGGCCAGCTCCGCAGCGCGCTCCGCCAGGGAGACATCCAGTCCCAGCTGGCCGGCGATGTAGCCGGCCAGCGCGGTCACCCGGCGGGTCTTGTCCTCCAAACTGCCCAGCTTCTGCTGAAAGACGACGTCCTTGAGCTGCGCCCGCCGCTCTGACAGGGGGGTGCGGCGGTCCCGGTCCCAGAAAAAGGCGGCGTCGCTGAGCCGGGGCCGGATCACCCGCTCGTTGCCGCGCCGGACTTCAAGAGGATCCAGGCTGTCGATATTGGCGATGGTGATGAAGTAAGGCATGAGCCCGCCGCCGGCGTCCGTGACGGGAAAGTATTTTTGATGATCCTGCATGGTGGCGATGAGCACCTCCTCCGGCAGGGCCAGGAACTTCCGGTCGAAGGAGCCGGAAACGGCCGCCGGCCATTCCACCAGGGCGGTGACTTCGTCCAGCAGGTCCTCATCCAGCAGCGCCGTCCCGTCCAGTTCCGCCGCGGCGGCTTCCGCCTGCTCCCGGATCAGCGCCCGGCGCTCGTCGAAGTCGGCGAGGACGCGGGCCTTGTCCTTCAGCTTCTTCGCGTAGGTGGCGGCCGAGGTGATGCGGACGGGGCCGGGGTGGTGAAAGCGGTGGCCGCGGGAGGCGTTACCGGCCTCGGTGCCCAGCAATTGGCACGGCACGGCGTCGCGGCCCAGGAGCACGACGCTCCAGTGCACGGGACGCACGAACTCCGCCTCGCCCTCGCCCCAGCGCATGCGTTTGGGGATAGGCAGGCGCGCCAGGGCATCATTGATGATTCCGGGCAGATGCTCGGCGGCGCTGCGGCCGCGCTCCAGGGTGCGGTACGCCAGCCAGCTGCCCTTGTCCGTTTCCAGGACCTCCAGTTTGTCCACACCCGTGCCGCATGAACGGGCGAAGCCCTGCGCGGCCCGGGTGGGGTTGCCGTCGGCGTCATAGGCGGCGTTCAGGGCCGGTCCGCGCCTGACCACCTCGTGATCGTCCTGGGCGGTGGCCAGCCTGTCCACGGCCACCGCCAGCCGCCGCGGGGTGGCATACCAGCGGCAATCGCCGTGCCTGAGATTGTGATTGTCCAGCCCCTGGCGGATCCCGTCGGCAAAGGCGGCCGCGAGCTGCCGCAACGCCCAGGGCGGCAGCTCCTCAGTTCCAATCTCGATTAACAAGTCCCGGCGAGCCGTCATGAATCCGTCCTTATCACTTGTGACTTGTTACTGCGAGAAGCGGAAAGCCCAGGGCTTCGCGCTTGTCGTAATAGGACTGGGCCACGGCGCGGGCCAGACCGCGCACGCGCAGGATATAGCGCTGCCTTTCCGTAACCGAGATGGCGTGGCGGGCGTCCAGGAGATTGAAGGTGTGGGACGCCTTCAGGGCCATCTCGTAGGCGGGCAGGGGCAGGCCCTCCTCGATCAATGCCTGACTCTGTTTCTCGCAGTCATCGAACCAGCCGAACAGGGTCGCGGTGTCCGCCTTCTCGAAGTTGTAGGTGGACATCTCCACTTCGTTCTGGTGATAGATGTCCCCGTAGGTGACGACACCCGCCGGTGTCTCGGACCAGACCAGGTCGAAGACGCTGTCCACTTTCTGCAGATACATGGCGATGCGTTCCAGGCCGTAGGTCAGTTCGCCGGACACCGGTTTGCAGTCCAGGCCCCCCACCTGCTGGAAATAGGTGAACTGGGTGATCTCCATGCCGTTCAGCCATACCTCCCAGCCCAGGCCCCAGGCCCCCAGGGTGGGGGACTCCCAGTCGTCCTCCACGAAACGGATGTCGTGGACCAGGGGGTCCAGGCCCAGCCAGCGCAGGGAGTCCAGGTACAGGTCCTGCATCGCCGGCGGCGAGGGTTTGAGTATGACCTGGAACTGGTAGTAGTGCTGCAGCCGGTTGGGGTTGTTGCCGTAGCGGCCGTCGGTGGGGCGGCGCGAGGGCTGCACGTAGGCGACGTTCCAGGGCTCCGGTCCGAT
>JARRRO010000055.1:0-7239 GCA_037380645.1 Gammaproteobacteria bacterium
CATGCTAGACTGCTTCCTGCAGGCGTTCCTGGCCGCTCTGCACCGGGCGTATCTCCCCGGCCAGGCCTACTTCGCCGAAGGCGATGAGGTCCCTTGGCACGGGCTTGTCGCGCAGGCTGGAGAGGATGGCCAGGAGAATGGGCAGGTCGGCACCAGTCTCGTTGATGCGCACCCCGCCCACCACGTTGACGAAGATGTCCAGCCCAAAGGTCTGGGTGCCGGCGTGGCGGTGCAGCACCGCCAGCAGCATGGCCAGGCGGTTCTGCTCAAGACCGATGTTGACCCGGCGCGGCTGATTCAGGCGGGAGTCGTCCACCAGGGCCTGCACCTCCACCAGCAGCGGCCGGGTCCCTTCCCGGGTCACCATGACGAAGCTCCCCGGAACCTGGTCCTCGTGCCGGGACAGGAAGATGGCCGAGGGATTGCTGACTTCGCGCAGCCCCTTATCGGTCATGGCGAACACGCCCAGTTCGTTGACCGCGCCATAGCGGTTTTTCACCGCCCGAATGACCCGGTAGCGGCTGTTGCTGTCTCCCTCGAAATACAACACGGTGTCCACCATGTGTTCAAGCACCCGCGGGCCGGCCAGGGTGCCCTCCTTGGTGACGTGGCCCACCAGCATCATGGTGGTGTTGGTCTGCTTGGCGTAGCGCACCAGCTGCGCGGCGCATTCCCGCACCTGAGCCACGGCGCCGGGGGCGGAGGTCAGGATTTCGGTAAACACAGTCTGGATGGAATCGATGACCATGACCCGGGGCTGCTCGGTCTTGGCAGCGGCGAGTATGGCTTCCAGCTGGTTTTCGGTCAGGGTGCGCAGGACCTTGAGCTCCAGCCCCAGGCGCCGGGCGCGCAGGCCGATTTGCTCCATGGACTCCTCGCCGCTGACGTACAGGGAAGCGGTTCCGGCCAGGGCGGACAGGGCCTGGATCAGGATGGTGGACTTGCCGATGCCGGGGTCGCCGCCAATGAGGATCACCGACCCAAACACCATACCGCCGCCCAGGACCCGGTCCAGTTCCGCCAGGCCGGTGGACAGGCGCGGTTCCTCCCCCACCTCCACCTCGTCCAGGGTGCGCACCGCCGCGGGCTCTGGAGCATGGGACTGGAAGCGGCCGGTCGCGGCGGCCTGTTCCACCAGGACCTCGGAAAGGCTGTTCCAGGCCTGGCATTCCGGACACTGCCCCGCCCACTTGGAGACGACGGCGCCGCATTCGTTGCACTGGTAGCGGGTCTTGACCTTACTCATACCTAAACTCGCGATTCGTGAATCGTCTGACAGTCTCGTCGATGCTCCCGACCCTCGATTCACAATCCACGGTTAACGACTTATCAATCATTGTTTCAATCGCGCTCGATAAACTGCAGTCGCGGCTGGACCCCGCACAGCAGTTCATAGGGTATGGTTCCGGCATGCCGGGCCACCTCCTCCACCGGCAGCAGATCCCCCCACAGCTGCACCGGGTCACCGATGCGGGCCAGGGGCTGCGGGCGCAGATCTATGTTCAGCATGTCCATGGAGGCGTTGCCCACAATTTGACTGCGCATACCATTGATGATCACTGGCGTGCCGGAACCGGCGTGACGGGGGAAGCCGTCGCCGTAGCCGGCGGCGACAATGCCCACGGGCATGTCTTCGGGGCAGGACCAGGCGGCACCATAGCCCACCGGGTCCCCCCGCCTGAGGTGCTTGATTGAGATGAGACACGATTCAAAGCACATCACCGGCAGCAGGCCGTGGTCGGCCGCGACGGTATCGTCCATGGGGGAGACGCCGTACAGCATCAGCCCGGGACGGATGTAGTCGTAGCGGCTGCCCGGCCAGTGGATAATCCCTGCGGAATTGGCCATGGAGCGCGGACAGCCCAGATCGCCGGCGACGGCGTCGAAACAGGCGAGCTGTTCCCGAACCAGTGTGCTGGTGCGGTCGCCGGCGTTGGCCATGTGGGACATCAGCACGATGTCGGGATCCACCGAGGCGCACTCCCGCAGCCGTTCCCAGGCGCCCTGTACCGCATCGGGGGCGAAGCCCAGCCGGTGCATGCCCGAATCCAGCTTCAGCCAGACCTTGACCGGTGCCGTCAGGCGGGCCGCCTCCAACATACGCAGCTGTTCCTCGTGATGCACCGCCATCTCCAGCCCCAGGGCGGCGATGCGTGGCAGCTCATCGGCCGCGAACGGTCCTTCCAGCAACACCAGGGGATGGGTGATCCCCGCCTCCCGCAGTTGTTCCGCCTCCTCCAGGCAGGCGACCCCGAAACTGTCGGCGCCGGCAAGGGCCTTGGCCGCGCGCACCAGTCCGTGGCCGTAGGCGTCCGCCTTGACCACGGCCATGACGCGGCTGCCGGGGGCCAGTTCCATGACCCGGGAGAGATTGTGACGGAGGGCGGCGAGATGGATGACGACCTTTCCCGGTCGACTCATTCATTCATTCCCATCATAAAAGGCTGTTCTTCGACGTAGTTTTCAAAACGGGTGTACTGGCCCAGGAAGGCCAGCCGCACCATGCCTATGGGGCCGTTGCGCTGCTTGCCGATGATGACCTCGGCGGTGCCCTTGTCCGGGCTGTCCTCGTCGTAGACCTCGTCGCGGTAGATGAAGACGATGACGTCAGCGTCCTGCTCGATGGCGCCGGACTCGCGCAGGTCCGACATCACCGGCCGCTTGTTGGGGCGCTGCTCCAGGCTGCGGTTGAGCTGCGACAGGGCCACCACCGGCACGTTCAGCTCCTTGGCCATGGCCTTCAGCGCCCGGGAGATCTCCGAGATCTCGGTGGCACGGTTTTCCGTGGTCCCCGGCACCTGCATGAGCTGCAGGTAGTCGACGATAATGAGGTCCAGTTCGTGTTCGCGTGAGATGCGTCGGCAGCGGGAACGCAGTTCCGCCGGGGTCAGCGCCGGTGTGTCGTCGATGAACAGCTTCGCGTCCTTGAGGATCTCCACCGCCGAGGTGAGTCGCGGCCAGTCGCTGTCCTCCAGCTTGCCGGTGCGAACCTTGTGCTGGTCGATACGCCCCAGGGATGACATCATGCGCATGGCCAGCTGCTCGCCCGGCATCTCCATGCTGAATACCGCTACCGACATCTTGTCGCTGATGGCGGCATGTTCGGCGACGTTAACGGCGAAGGCGGTCTTGCCCATGGACGGGCGGCCGGCGACGATGATCAGATCGGCCTTCTGCAGGCCGGCGGTCATGTTGTCGAAATCGTCGAAGCCGGTTGCCACGCCGGTGATGTGGCTCTTCTTGTGAAACAGCTCGTCCACCCGGTCCAGGGCCGATACCAGCAGGTCCTTGATGGTAGAGTAGGTCCGGCGTCCCCGGCTCTCCTGTTCGGCGATCTCAAACACCCTCTGCTCGGCCAGGTCCAGGATCTCGTCGCTGTTTCGGCCCAGGGGATTGAACACGGTCTCGCTGATCTCGGTGGTGGCGTGGATCAGCTGTCTGAGGATGGAGCGCTTGCGGACAATGTCCGCGTAGGCGGTGATGTTGCTCGCGCTGGGGGTGTTTTCGGCCAGATCGGCCAGGAAAGCGAGACCGCCGACATCGTCCAGCTGCCGGTGGCTCTCCAGGTACTCGGCCACGGTGACGATGTCGTGGGGCTTGCCCTCGGTGTCCAGGGCCGCGATGGCGTTGAAGATGAGTTGGTGATCGCGGCGGTAGAAGTCCTCGGCCCGCAGCCGTTCCGCCACCTTCATCCAGGTCTCCGGGTCCAGAAACACGCCGCCCAGCACCGCCTGCTCAGCCTCTATGGAATGGGGCGGGATCCGGAGCGTCTTGGTCTCGGGATCGGTGTTCTTATGGGCGGTTTCCGGCATGTCAGTCAATTACTGGGCAGGCATTACCCCTGCGGCGGTAACAGTTTCCAGCATTCCTGGAACCCTGACAGGATACGTCTCCTGACGAGGCCCCCAAACATCAGGCGCTCCCTGCAGACAACCTAGGGTCCTTCCTCGGCGACGATGTGAACCTGGATCGCCGCATCTACGTCCGCGTGCAGTTGCACCGCGATCTGGTATTCGCCGGTCACGCGCAGCGGCCCTTCCGGCAGGATGACCTCCTTCTTGTTCAGTTCCACCCCGGCTGCCGTCACCGCCTCGGCGATGTCCGCGGGGCCGACCGATCCGTACAGCTTGCCCTCCGCCGCCGCCTTGCGGGTCAGGGTAACAGTGAGGCCGTTGATTTTCTCGGCGCGCGCGGTGGCGGTAGAGAGGACATCGGCCTGGGCCTTTTCCAGTTCCGCCCGGCGGGCCTCGAACTTGTCGATATTCTCCGGCGTGGCCGGGACCGCCTTGCCCTGGGGAACAAGGAAATTGCGGCCGTAGCCGGACTTGACCTTGACCTGGTCGCCGAGCTCCCCGAGTTTTCTGATCTTCTCCAGTAGTATTACTTCCATCTCCCCAATACCTCGTTGTTTTAACTAAGGAAACGCCGCAATACCCGGCCCGGTCAGGCTCCCCGGCCGGCACGGACGAGGCCCTGGAGACAGCCCGGATAATAACACAGCTGCCGCCGGCTCATGACAGGGATTTACGCTCCCCCATCCAGGAATCCACCATGCCGACGCAGGCGATGAGCAGGGCCGTCTGGGGCGGCAGCAGCAGCAGCAGTACGTACATGCCCACCAGCCAGCCGCTGGACAGTTCACGCGCAGACACCGTTCGGTGCACCGCCGCCACACCCTGGAACAGATATAAAAATACCAGGACCGCCAGCAGGTCGCGGAACAGCCCCTTGTCGAGGCCGACGTCCACCAGGCTCAGGACAGCGACCGCGAAGGTGGCCGCCGCCAGGTAGCGTGGCAACCGCAGCCGATAGAACTCCGCCTTGAAGCCGCCGGGGTTGTACAGGATCGCCTGCCACCAGCGAGCCAGGATCACGGTCAGGACCAGGCTGATCACCATCCCCGACGCCATCATGGCGTTCATCATGGGCATGGCCGAATCGAGCAGAGAATGATAGCGGCTGGCCGCATCCGGCGTCATGTGGTTCTGCACCCAGGTGTCGAACCAGGATTTCCACCAGCCGGTCACGTCATCCACCATGAGGTGCATGAGGACGACGAACACCGCCCCCAATGCACCGGCCGCCATGACCAACAGACCCTGCGACTCGGTCAGCCTCAGGATCACGGCACACAGCCATACCGGCGCCCAGACGCTGACGGCAAAGGCCGGTGCCAGCAGCGGATTGATACCGGCCGGGTAGCACAACAGCGCCATCACCACCATGGAGCCCAGGATCACCTGCATGCCGATGCGGGCGCCGCGGCGCAGCGAGACCAGGCCCACCGGCGCCCCGCTCAGCACATAGGTCAGGGGCGGGAGCAGTAGCGACAGCATGGTCATGACGCTGACCACGCCTATGGCGTGCAGCCTGCCACGCATTATGTAGTTGCCCAGTGCGCGCATAGGATTGATTCCAGCGGCCACGCCTTAACCGGCCCGCCCTTCCTGCCGCCTCAGCGGTGCGGAACGGCGTTTCACCCCCGGGGGGAACCGGTCAATGGGAATCGCTGTACGGGATGAGCGCCAGGAAACGGGCGCGCTTGATCGCCGCGGCGAGCTGCCGCTGATAGCGGGCATTGGTGCCGGAGATCCGGCTGGGAACAATCTTACCCGTTTCTGTGATATAGGCCTTAAGCGTGTTCAGGTCCTTGTAGTCGATTTCCTCGACGCCTTCGGCGGTGAACTTGCAGTAGCGCTTGCGGCGAAAATACCTTGCCATTGTCTTTTCCTCTCAAAAACCTGTCGTGGATTAGCCGTCTTTCCCGGCGGTGGCCTCGGCCGTTTCCTCGGCGGGGGTTTCCTTTTCGGAGCCGGCGTCCTCACCGGAATCCTTGTCGGCCTCCTTGGTGGATTCCGCTTGCGCAGCCGTCTCAGCGCCGCCCTTGCGGCCGGTCTGGGAGGTCTCCTCCTCCTGCTCTTCCTTGCTCTTGGCCAGCGGGGACGGCTCGGTGTCGGCCTTGTGGCGGCGGATGATCTGGTTGCGTATCACGGCGTCGTTGAAACGGAAGGCGCTGTTAAGTTGCTCCAGGATCTCCTCCGAACACTCGATATTCATCAGCACGTAATGAGCCTTGTGCACCTTGTTGATGGGATAGGCCAGCATACGCCTGCCCCAGTCCTCGAGCCGGTGGATGCGGCCCTCACTGGCTTCGATCATGGCGCGGTAGCGCTCGATCATGGCGGGAACCTGTTCGCTCTGATCCGGATGGACCAGGAACACGATTTCATAGTGTCGCATTGTAAATCCTCACGGTTTAAAGCCTCCCGCGTCGCCGGGATGCGCGCGGTGAGGCAAGGATCGGAAAGGCAGGGAATTCTAGTGTAAAGCCCCTTCCTATGCAAACGGGCGGCGGTTCGCCGCCTCAGCCGCCGCGCTGGCGTACGGCCTCGTACAGGCACACACCGGCGGCCACGGCCACGTTCAGGCTCTCCACCGTGCCCCGCATGGGCAGTGCCGCCAGGAAATCGCAGTGCCTGCGGGTGTTCTGCCGGAGGCCCCGGCCCTCCGCCCCCATGACCAGGGCCAGCGGCACGGTGAGATCGATGTCGTACAGTGACCGCTCCGCCTCCTCTGCAGTACCCACGATCCAGATGCCGGCCTCCTTCAGATTGCGCAGGATCCTGGCCAGGTTGGGTACGGCGATCACCGGGGTGTGTTCGGCGGCGCCGCTGGCGACCTTTCTGACCGTGGCGGTGATCCCGACCGCGCGGTCCCGCGGGATGATCACCGCGTCCGCGCCGGCGGCGTCGGCGGTGCGCAGGCAGGCGCCCAGGTTGTGCGGGTCCTGAACGCCCTCCAGGATCAGCAGCAGCGCCGGCCGGCCGCCGAGGCCGGCCAGGATGTCTTCCACGCCCACGGGGCCGGTGGCCGCCTCCCCGCGGCGGAGCAGCAGTACTCCCTGGTGGACGGCCCCGCCCGCCTTGCGGTCCAGCGCCTCCCGCGGCCGCCAGGACACTGTGACTTTGTGGCGCCGCGCCAGCTCGATGATCCCGGCCAGGACCCCGGCCGGTTTTACGCCCCGCTGCAGCCAGACGGCCTGCGCGTCCTCCGGATGACGTTCCAGGGCGTGCCGGACGGCATGCCTGCCGAACACGATACCGCTGTCTGGGGACATTATTCAGGGCTCGTTGTTCGTTAACGCCGGGACCTGCGCCCCGACTCACACAGCTCGACATCGATCATTTTCTCGTCCGTGTCCACGCGCATGACCTTGACGCGGACCTTCTCCGCCAGTCG
>JARRRO010000056.1:0-7166 GCA_037380645.1 Gammaproteobacteria bacterium
GTCGGCGCAGAGATGATCCGCCCGGACGTGCTGCGGGATTTTGCAGAGAAATTCGCTCCCACCGGCTTTACAGCCCGTGCCTTCCTGCCCTGCTACGGTCTGGCCGAGGCGACGCTTGCCGTCACCTTCGCGCCCATCAACGGCGGTTTTCAAAGCATGCACATCGACGCCGGCGCGCTCACGGACAGGGCCATTGCGCTGCAGGTGCGCGCGGACGGCAGGAAATACAACGAATTCGTCAATTGCGGTCAGCCCCTGCCCGGGCATACGGTCAAGGTGGTTGACGAGGATGGCCGGGAACTGCCGGACATGCGCATAGGCAGTGTCCTGATGAGCGGCCCCAGCATCATGACCGGCTATCACAACGACGGGGAGGCTACGAAGCAGGCCCTCCGTGACGGCAACTGGCTGGATACCGGTGATCTGGGCTATCTCCATGAAGGCAACCTTTATATCACCGGCCGCCGCACCGACGTGATCATTATCAACGGCCGCAATATCCGTGCCCAGGACATCGAGGCGCTGGCCGAGGAACAGCCCGAGGTGCGGACCCGGCAGGCTTCCGCCTTCAGCATCGAAGACATCAACGGCGAGACCACCATTGCCCTGGTGATCGAATGCCGGCTGTCTTCCCAGGAAAAAAAGCAGGTCCTTACCACCCGCCTGCAGCGCCAAGTCTACGCGGCATTCGGGGTCCACTGCCTGGTTGAGCTGGTGCCGCCGCACACGCTGCCGCGGACATCATCCGGTAAACTTTCACGCACCGCTGCCCGCAAGGGCTTTATCCAAAGGGCGAGTCTGACCAACCCGCAACTACAGCACTCCCATCAGGCATGACGTCCACATGCCGGGGCCGGTAGCACTTACCGGCGCCACCGGCTTCATCGGCAAGATACTTCTGGACCGGCTGACCGGCGCCGGGCTGCAGGTCCGCGCCCTTACCCGACAACCCCGCCCACCGCAGACCAATACCCAATGGGTCCGGGGCGACCTGGAGAACACCGCCTCCCTGCAGGAACTGGTCAGGGGCGCCGCGGCGATCATCCATTGCGCCGGCGCGGTGCGGGGCGCCAGCCTGGCGGCGTTCCTTCAGACCAACACCCAGGGCACACTCCATCTCGTCGAGGCCGCGTTACAACAGGCGTCGCCGCCGCGGTTTCTGTTCATCTCCTCCCTGGCCGCCAGGGAACCGCAGCTGTCCTGGTATGCCACCAGCAAATACCGAGCGGAGCAGACCCTGGCCGAGCGGGCCGGGACCATGCCCTGGACGGTGTTCCGTCCGACCGCGGTATATGGACCCGGGGACCGGGAACTCAGCCCCCTGTTCAGGGCGACCCGCCGCGGCGTCCTGCCCATGGTCGGACGGAATACCACGCACTTTGGCCTGCTCCACGTGGAGGACCTGGCAACCGCCGTCCTCGCCTGGCTGGCCGCGGACCCGCCCCCCGAGGGAGTGTTCGAACTGGATGACGGCACGCCGGGCGGTTATGACCGCGACCAGATAGCGCACATCGCCGGCGAGGTGTGGGACCGGCCGGTGCGGCTCCTGACCCTCCCCGCGACCCTGATCGCCCTCGTCGCCGGCGTCAACCTGGTCCTGTCCCGGCTGTGCCGGTATGCGCCTATGCTGACCCCGGGAAAAGTGCGAGAATTAACACATCCTGACTGGGTGTGTGACAATACACCTTTAAGACAGGCATTACCCGACTGGCAACCCCGCATACGCCTGCGCGATGCCCTGGGGAACGCCGTATTTTATGACAAGACCTGTGCCTAATAAGCAGACTTTATATTTCCAATGACGGACGAATACGACGCGATAATGCAACGGCTGTGTGCCCATCTCCAGCGCATGGCCGGCTCAGACACTGAGATCGGGCCGGATGACAACCTCATCGATCAGCTGGCGCTGGACTCCATGAAGGTGATGAATCTGATCATGGAGCTCGAGGACGAATTCGACATTTCGGTCCCCATCAACGCGCTGGCCGATGTCAATACCGTCGCCGATCTGGCGAAACTGATCGAAAGCCTTAACCCGGTGTTATAAATGGACCTGCTGCAGAAACTCGCCTCCCAGGCAGCCGAACGCAAGGCGCTGCTGCCGACGGGGCTCCACGCCTTCGGCATCCCCATCGAAGAAGTCTATTCCCCCACCGAGGCCCGGATCGGCGATCAACGCGTCCTGTTCCTGGGGACCAATAATTATCTCGGCCTGACCTTCGCCCCCGAGTGTCTGGAGGCGGCCCACCGGGCCATCGAGGAGGGTGGCACAGGCACCACCGGATCGCGCATGGCCAACGGTAACTATGCCGGCCACCGTGCCCTGGAAAGGGAGCTCGCCGCGTTTTTTGAATGCTGCTCGTCGATCGTGTTCACCACGGGCTACCAGGCCAACCTCGGCGCCATTTCGGGACTGGCCGGCGGCGGTGACGTGCTGCTCATAGACGGCGACTCCCATGCCAGCATCTACGACGGCTGCCGCCTGAGCGGCGCCGACATCATCCGTTTTCGCCACAACGACGCGGCAGACCTGGAAAAGCGGCTGCGGCGGCTGGGGGAGCGGGCCCGATCGACCCTGATAATCGTGGAAGGGTTGTACAGCATGCTGGGCGATCGCGCCCCGCTGCGTGAGATCGTCGAGATCAAGGACAAGTATGGCAGCCTGCTGCTCGTCGACGAAGCCCATTCCCTCGGGGTACTGGGCCAGCAGGGACGGGGCCTGGCAGAGGAACTCGGGCTCCTTGACCGCGTCGATTTCATTACCGGTACGTTCAGCAAGAGCCTGGGCAGCATCGGCGGTTACTGCGTCAGCAATCACCCGGAACTTGATGAACTTCGCTATATCAGCCGACCGTACATCTTTACAGCTTCGTCCTCTCCCGCCACGATTGAATCCACACGGGCCGCGCTGAAACTCCTGCGTGACGGGACGGAACTGCGGCGCCGTCTATGGGAGAATATCAACCGCCTGTACGGCCGGCTCAAGGAATATGGCTACCGGCTGGGCGCCGAACCGGGCCCCGTTATCGCCGCCCTGGTGGATTCCCCGGATCAGGCGCTGAATCTGTGGAAGGGCCTGTTGGATCGCGGCATCTACGTCAATTTGATCCTGCCGCCCGCCGCCCCCGAGAATCAGTCGCTGATCCGTTGCAGCATCAGTGCCGCCCACACACCCGAACAGATGGATCGGGTTGCCGACACCTTCGCAGAACTGCAGGAGCTGACCGTCTAGGAACGGCGGTAACCGAGGGGCGGCACAGTCCGGGCTACAAAAGGGTACTGCAACAAGTATGCGCACCTTACTGACCTACATTATGGTTTTTCCCCGGCGCAGCGCGGTGATGCTGTTCTGCCTCCTGATCGCCGGCGTCGCCGAAGGCCTGAGCCTGACCACCATGCTGCCCCTGCTGTCCGCCGCCGTGGGCAATCCGGCAAAATCGGGTATCGGCCGCACCGTCGTGGAATACCTGACCGGTATGGGTATAAATCCGACCATAGAAGTGATGCTGCTGATCATCGTCGCCGGTATGGTCCTCAAGAGCCTGATCCTCCTTCTGGCCAACCGCCAGGTCGGTTACACCGTCGCCCACGTCGCCACCAAGCTGCGTCTGGAACTGATCGAGGCCCTCCTGGCCAGCCGCTGGCAATATTACACCCACCAGCCGACGGGATCCCTGGTCAACTCGGTAGCCATGGAGGCGTACCGGGCCGCTAACGGCTTCGAACACGGCAGCACCGTCATCGCTCTGGGCATGCAGGTGCTGGTCTACACCGTAGTCGCCCTGCTGATCTCATGGCAGGCGACCCTGGCGTCACTGCTGATCAGCATGTTCATCCTCGGCGGTCTGCACGGCCTGGTACGGGCCGCGCGCCGGGCCGGCACCAAACAAACCCGGCTGCTGCGTCAGCTCATGTCCTATCTGTCCGATGTGCTGGGATCGGTCAAGTCCCTGAAGGCCATGGCCCGCGATAATGTCTCCGACGCCATACTCCGCGACCAGACGCGGCAGATCGAAAAGGCACAGCGGCGCGAGGTGATCAGCAAGGAAACGCTTTTCGCAGTGCAAGAACCCATTCTCGCCATCCTGGCATCCGCGGGCATGTATATCGCCCTGGTCCTGTGGCACCTGTCCCTCCCCGAGGTCATGGTGCTGGTGTTCCTGCTGGCCCGCATCCTGGGACTGCTGAACAAGGCGCAGCGCCGCTTCCAGATGCTCACTACCCAGGAAAGCGCCTACTGGGCCCTGCGTTCCTCCACCGAGGAGGCCCGGGCCGCTGCCGAAGCCCCTTCCGGTACGCGCGAGCCCGTGCTGGAGAAGGGGATCAGTCTCCGCCACGTCTACTTCAACTACGGCTCAAAACAGATATTCAAGGACCTGAACATGGATGTCCCAGTGCGCTCGTTCACTGCGGTCATTGGCCTGTCCGGCATCGGCAAGAGTACCCTGCTGGATCTCCTGTGCGGCCTGATCCAGCCGGACTCGGGGGAGATCCTCGTCGATGACGCCCCACTGCGTGATCTCGACAGGCGCGCCTGGCGCAACATGCTGGGCTATGTCTCCCAGGAGACCGTTCTCCTGCACGACACCATCCTCAACAACATCATCGTCGGCGATGCCGGACTGGAGGAGGTCGATGCGGAGCGGGCCCTGCACCAGGCCGGAGCCTGGGAGTTCGTCAGCACCCTGGCGGACGGCATGCACACCGTGGTCGGCGAACGCGGCGCCAAGCTGTCCGGGGGACAGCGCCAACGCGTCGCCATCGCCAGGGCCCTGGCGCACCAACCCCGCTTCCTGATCCTGGACGAGCCCACCAGCGCCCTCGACCCCCGTAGCGAACGGACCATCTGCGAGACGCTGCAGCGGCTCTCCAGGGAGCTGACGGTCATCGTGGTATCGCACCAGACCGCAGTGACCGAGGCGGCGAACCGCATCTATGTCCTTTCCGGGGGGCAGGCGAAACTGACGCCGCAGGTGGCCGAGGAGGACATGACCACCAAGGTCCTGCCTAACGCCTGACCGGGACATCGCTCCCGGCGATTTGGTCGAACCCTATCTCTTTCACCGTGGCTTCGAATCCTATCCCTGTCACTGAAAAAGCCGGCATAAAGCCGGCTGTTTCAGTGATTGGCGGAGAGGGTGGGATTCGAACCCACGGTACCCCGAGGGGTACAACAGATTTCGAGTCTGCCCCGTTCGACCACTCCGGCACCTCTCCTGTTAAGCTAGAATCCATCCCGTGCCTGCATCCATCCCTGGTGGGGGCTACCGGCTCGTCTTCCCTGACTCGCGCTCGCCGGACTGCGTTTGTCCACAGGACAAACGGTTCCGGCTCGCCCACTCCGGCACCTCTCCTGTTAAGCTGGAATCCATCCCGTGCCTGCATCCGTCCCTGGTGGGGGCCGATCAGACCCTCCGGGACCGCGGAACCCTGTTCGGCCCTGAACTTACCGATCCGTCACGGTCCCAAATATTGTACTGAAGACGGTGTAAAAAGTCAGATCGATCAAGGATTAATGCATTGGTATTTGCGAACCCTCCCGATGCCTCTATGCTGTAGAAATACCAGACCACAGTAATTATACGGGATGCGCAACAAGCCCTCGCTCGCCGTGGCCCTCGTCGGCCTCGCCGTTTTCTGCCTGTTATCCGCCTGCTCCGCCAACCGCACGCAACTGGAAAAGATCCGGGATCGGGGGGAGCTGCGGGTCGTCACCCGTGTCGGCCCGACCACGTATTACATAGACAGCGACGGGGAGACCGGGATGGAATATGAGATGGCGCGCCTGTTTGCCCAGGAACTCGGGGTCAATTTGAAGATCATCATCGCCCGCAACACCTCGGAGATCATCAATGAACTGAAGCTGGGCAAGGCCGATCTCGCCGCGGCGGCGCTGAGCAAATATTTTATCCGGGACGACTCCCTCGCATTCGGACCCAGTTATCAATGGGTAACCCCGCAGCTGGTCTACCGAAACGGCCAGAGGCGCCCTGCCAGCCTCGTCGATATTTACCCTAATCAAATTCATATCACTGATGGGACAATCAGCAAGGCGCGGCTGGCGGAACTGAAACAGAAATATCCCAGCCTGACCTGGAACATCCACAAGAAAATGAGCAACGCCGAACTTTTGAAAATGGTGGAGGACGGCCGCATCGCCTATACCGTTGTTTATTCAAACGAGTTGCAGCAGGCCCGCCTTATCAATCCCGAACTGCGCGCGGCGTTCAATCTCTCCCAGCCCAGACCTCTGGCCTGGGCGCTGCGCAGAAGTAAGGATCATTCTCTCCTGGATGCGGTACAGCAATTTCAGGAAAAAATCGCTGACGACGGTGACCTGGCCGAGCTGCTCGAATACTTTTACGGCGATACGGATAGTTTCGATTACATCGATGCCCGCAAGTTTGTCGATCGGATTAACCAGCGCCTGCCCGAATACCTCGACCTGTTCAAAAAGGCGGCAAATACATACGACCTCGACTGGCGTCTGCTGGCCGCGGTGAGCTACCAGGAATCCCACTGGAACCGCCGCGCCCGCTCGCCCACGGGCGTCAGGGGCCTGATGATGCTGACACTGATCACTGCGCACCGGGTCGATGTAAAAAACAGGTTGACTCCCGAGGAAAGCGTGGAAGGGGGGGCCAAGTATCTGCGAGAACTGATTAATCGCATACCTGAGCGCATCCCGGAACCGGATCGGACTTGGCTGGCCCTGGCCGCCTACAACGTCGGCCTGGGGCATCTGGAGGACGCCAGGATCCTGACGGAGCAGCGCGGGGGAGATCCCGACAAATGGGAGGACGTCAAAAAGACACTGCCGCTGTTAAGCCGCAAGACCTGGTATAAACAGACCAAACACGGCTATGCCCGGGGCATGGAACCTGTGAGATACGTGGAAAACATCCGGAAATACTACAAGGTCCTGATCCAGCTCAACCAGCCGGAAATAAAGCCCCAGAAAAGCGGTGTCCAGCAGGTGCTCATCAGTACTCCCCCCGCCCTATGAGCGCCGGCGGTAGATGGTCCGCCATTTCCGGGCCAGCTGGACAACCTCATCCCTGTCCGCGGAAGTCAGCAGGGTGTTGACCCTATCCCGGGCTTCCACGATCTTGCTGTTGCCCCCTTCCGCGGCCAGAGTCAGCCAGGCGCAGGCCAGGATCCGG
>JARRRO010000057.1:0-9071 GCA_037380645.1 Gammaproteobacteria bacterium
CCCGGCCCCGCTTGACATTTCAACGGTGATGATTCAATAAAAAGGTATGTCTGCACCGAACCGGCACGGCCAGGTAGTCACCCTTACGGCGCCGCCGCAGGGAGGCATTGCGCCATGACGCAGCCGTCGCCGAAAATCACCCGCATCGGCTGGGGCAGGATGGAGGTGGAAGGCCTGGGCATCGGCAAGGACTTCAAGCTCTGGCCCGGCGGCGGCCGGCCCTGGGCCTGGGGAGAAACCGGCACCCGCCACGTCCCCGGGATCCAGCCCGCCGACGTGGAGGAGCTGCTGGACAGGGGCTGTGACAACATCGTCCTCAGCCGGGGCATGCTGCGGCGCCTCAAGACCTGTCCGGCGACGCTGGAGCGGCTGGAATCCCGGGGCGTCGCCGTGCACGCAGCCGAAACACGGCACGCCGTGAAGATATATAATGATCTGGCCGGGCGCGGCGAAGCCGTGGGCGGCCTGTTTCATTCCACCTGCTGATGGCGGGGGTGGATCGATGATTTATCCGGCGGACATAGCAATACAAGGAGATTACCGATGACCAAAAGAGAGGAATACGCGGAGAAACTCAAGAGCCAGATCGACGAATGGAACACGGAGCTGGACAAATTCGAGGCCAGGATGAACGGGGTCAGCGAAGGGATCCGCCAGCGCTACCAGGAAGAGCTTGCCGACCTGCGCCGGCGCCGGGACGAGATGGTTCAGCAGCTGACCCGGGTGCAGCAGGCGACAGACGACGCCTGGGACGACGTCTGGCGCGGCGCCGAGGATGCCTGGGAGGTCATGAAAAACGCTTTTACCCGGGCCCGCTCGCGGTTCAACGAATAGTGAGGAGTAAGGGGTGAGGGGATAGGAGTGTAGACATTTGAGAGCATGGTAAAGAAGTCCATGCTCGTTACACCTCACACCTCACACATTACCCCCCACCGTCCCGCGAGGGACCTTAGCTCGCCGGTTGGCTGGCCGCGGCGGGCGCGGGTTCTGCGGTCACGCCCGATTTTGCATACAGCCACGAGGCCACCAGGCCCCAGGCGCCGGAGTTGACGATCAGTCCGATGATGATGTTGGTTGTCGTGACCGGCACCACCTTGAATCCCCACAGTGCCACCGCCGTGGCTGCCACCCCCCAGACCACGCCGCGCAGCGCCCAGTTGCGGCTCATGATGGGAATGAGAAAGGCAAAACCCCAGATCCCGCCCCAAACCATCTGCTTGTAGAGCAAAGGCTTGAGAACATCCGCGGTCAGCGGCGGGCCCGGTATAAACCAGTGCCAGATGATGATCAGCGCGAGGACATTGACGGCGCCGCCGAAGGCGCCCGCGGCAAAGGAACGGAGAACAACGGAAATAGTCTTCATGGTGTGCCCCCCTTTGGGTGGAAAGGTTATCCCTGACATCTACCACTCGGAATCTTTTAACACGGTAACAGCCCGCTATCAAATGTCATTGATTAGTAATCAGTAAATAGTGAGTAACAAGAAGCGTGTAGAAAAGAATAAAAGCACACTGTTTACTACTCACTGGATCAGTTTCCCTGTGGGCGATGGCGAATGCCATCCGCACGACGCTGCCCCTCGGATCCCGCCGGCGGGCCGGCGTATCCACGCTGAGCTCAGAGGTGCGCAGATGTGAGGGGCCTTCGCCGAGGGAGGGAGGCGTCGCCCGGTTGCCAGGGGTGTCCTGAGCGGCGATACGCAGATATGGCGCGGCTCTTGGCGGAGTGTTGCCTCCCGCCAACAGCACTTCTTATGATACAAAAACCGTAGCTAATTGAAAAATTTTGTATTATATTTCCACACCAATCAATCCATGACAGTGGGGGAGAAGCCCGTGAAGGTATTGAGCAATAAAATACTGGTAATGGCGCTGGGGTTTGTCGTCCTGAGCATGACGGCATGGAGCGTCTCGGCGGCGAAACTCGAGGAAATCACGGTCACCGCGCAAAAGCGCGCACAGAGCCTGCAGGACGTCGGCCACCCAGCAGGTCCCCGGCATGCAGGTATTTACCTGGAGCCCGGCCTTCACCGTGTTCAACCTGCGCGGCGTTTCCCAGAACAATTTCCAGGATAACCTGGAGGCTCCCGTGGCGGTGTATATGGACGACGCCTACGTGGCCAACATGAGCGCCATCAACGCCCAGTTGTTCGACATGCAGCGGGTGGAGGTGCTGCGCGGGCCGCAGGGCACCCTGTACGGGCGCAACACCACCGGCGGCCTGGTCCATTACATCAGCAACAAGCCGACACAGACGGAATTCAACGGCTATCTTGAGGGCACGGTGGGGGGCTATGACAATACCGGGCTCAACACCTACTCGGTGGAAGGCGCTGCAGGCGGCGGCCTCGTCCCCGGCCTGCGCGCGCGCGTCGCCGGACGCTGGCAAAACTCCGACGGCTACATCAAGCCGGGTTCCGCCTTCGGACTGCCCAAGGCCACCGGGCGGACTTCCCAGGGCGCCAACGGTTACGCCCTGCGCGGCATTCTGCAGTACGATGTCAATGAGAACGTCACCACTCAGCTCATCGTCACCCATTCCGACGACCACGACGTCCCGACGGGCCAGTATATCGTGTCTCTGGCGGGCGCCGATCTGAACACCGGTCTCGGTGACTTCCAAGGTTACGATTTCTCCACCACTCCTCCGACCAAGGTGAACTTCTCGGGAGCCCCCATCACCGGCAACGTCTGGGAGCATTTCTCCAACATGAAGACCTATCTGAACCGCGAGGTCACATCCGTCAGCGGTCAGATCAAGGTCCAGCTGCCCAACGGCATGGAACTGACGTCCATCAGCAACTACCTGGGCATGGACAAGTTCTACATCGAGGACGCCGGCGGCGGCCTGGTCTTTTTCCCCTATAACGTCACCGACAACTTCTACCAGGTCTCCGAGGAAATGCGCCTGTCCGGCAGCTCGGATCGCATGCGCTGGCAGGTAGGCGTCTATTATCTGAACATGGAGTGGGATACCTACCAGAGCGTGACGGGTGCCGCCATTAATGCGGCTCCCACCCCCGCGTATCGGGTCGCTGTCACTGATAACGCCATCACCCAGACCTACGGTGACATCAAGGCCGAGAACTGGTCGCTGTTCGGCCACGCGGAATACGACCTTAATGATCAGTGGACGCTCATCGCGGGTCTGCGCTATTCCAAGGACAACAAGGATCTGGCTATGACCCGCTTCTTCGCGGATTCGGGCCAGGGCAGCGCCCGCATGCAGACCTTCGACGTCGCCACCGTGGGTATCCCGGGCATAAACACCATCCACTACGGCGACTGGGCCGCGCGGCTGCAACTGAACTGGCATCCCATGGAGGACACGCTGATCTATGCCTCCTTCGCCCGCGGCATCAAGGGCGGCAACTGGTCGCTGGATCCCCTGGGCGCCGTCGCTTACTCAAATCTCAAGCACAAGAACGAGGTCCTGTACGACTACGAACTGGGCCTGAAGACCACGCTGATGAACGGCCTGGCGCGCTTCAACGCCGACGCGTTCTACTACGATTACCGCAACTACCAGGCCTTCTCGCTGACCAACCTGGTGCCCCAGGTGACCAACTCCGATGCCCGGGAATATGGCGGCGAGATAGAATTCACCGTCTCTCCCACCGACGGGCTGGACGTGAGCCTCGGGGCGTCGTTCCTGGACTCCAAGGTCGACGCCGTCCCAACGGTTTTCGGCGGGCTCAAGAAGGCGGAATTCCCCAATGCCCCCACCGTCAGCCTGAACTGGCTGGCCCGTTACGTATGGCCGGTGCCGAATGTGGGCGGCAATCTGGCGCTGCAGCTGGATGGCAACTGGAACGACAGCCAGTACCTGGAGGGAACCAACTCCCAGATCTCCCACGAGCCGTCCTACTCCGTCTGGAACGGCCGGGTCTCCTACACGACGGATGACACGCACTGGAAGGCGACGGCCTGGGTCAAAAATTTCACCAATACGAAATACCGCCTGTACGACCTGGACCTGGGCCTGCTCGGCTTTACCGAACAGATGTACGCGCCGCCCAGGCAGATCGGCGGGACCATTACCTACAGCTGGTAACCGTGGCCGTGCCTGACATGGCCGGCCGCAGGCACTGCGGCCGGCCTTTGTCTTCATCGGGGCGGCGGTACCGGAAAGCGGATTCTGATCGTACAATTACAATATTAAACGTGGGGGGCCTGGCCTGATGCTGTTCTCTGACTGTGGGAAAATCCTTTCCATCCTCTGCCTCGCCGCCGCCCTGGTTTCTGATGCAGCCGCAGCCGGGAACACTGCCCCCCGGCCCGACCTGCCGCCGCTGCATTCGGAAGCGACCGGCCGTTCCGCCACGCTCCCGCAGTCGTATCCGAAGGGCTGGTTCCTGGTCCAGGATATGGCGTTTCATCACATGCTGGACGGCCGCGTCATACTCATCGATCCCACCGCCAGAACCGAACCCGAACAGTTCAAGGGCATGTTCAACAATTCCCTGATCGGCAATATCGCCGTCTCCCGCAAGCGTCACGAGATTTACTCCGTCGAGACCTTTTATTCCCGCGGCAACCGGGGCAAGCGTACGGACGTGGTGACTATCTACGATACCCGCAACCTGTCGCCGGTGGGCGAGGTGGTTTACCCGAAACCGAAGCGCTTCATGGGCATGCCGGAGCGCTACGCCCTGGTGCCTATAGACAACGACCGGCTGCTGCTGTCGTTCAATCTGACCCCGGCGACTTCGGTGTCGGTGATCAACCTGGACACGCGCAAGATCGTCAACAACGTGGAGATCTCCGGCTGCACCTTTGTCTATCCCACCGGCAAGCGGGGCTTCACCTCCATCTGCGCCGACGGTGGCCTGCTCACCACGCAGCTCGACAGCAACGGACAAACCGTTAAGCAGACGCGGATCAAACCGTTCTTCGACACCAACACCGCGCCCGTTTTCGAGAGGCCGGCCATTGTCAACGGCACCGCCTATTTCTTCGGCTTCGCCGGCACGGTGCGCCCGGTAGATGTCTCGGGTCCGGTGGCATCCGTCGGCAAGCCCTGGCAGCTGGTGCCAAAGGACCAGCGCGGCGACAACTGGCGCCCGGGCGGTATAGCCATCGTCGACACCGACACCCACGGACACTTTTACCTGCTCATGCATCCCGGCGGCCATGAGGGCACACAGAACGAGCCCGGTACCGAGGTCTGGGTCTACAACGCTGCGTCCCACAAAAGGGTGTCCCGTATCAAGCTGAAGACGCCGGCCCTGTCCGTCACGATCAGCGGCAGCGACAGGCCGCTGCTGCTGGCCAGCAACGTCAACAGCACCCTGGACCTGTATGACGCCAATACCGGCAAGTGGATCAGGACCATAGATGGCATGCGCATGGAGACGCCGTTTATGGCTTATGGGATCAAGTAGATGCCGTGTGTCGTGCATTACGCTCTGGTGCTGTTTTTCCTCTGGCTGCTGGCCGGCGCCGCGGCCCACAAGCTGCTGCACCCCGGCTATTACAGCGGTCTCGTCCGCTCCCACGTGTCGTCCGGGGAGACCGCGGCAGCCGTGCTGGTCCGCCTGATCGCCGCCGGCGAGGCGGCCTTAGCTGTGAGCCTGATTGTGCCGCCCGCGCGAACGGCGGCCTTTCTGGCAACGGCGTTGCTGCTGGCGGCGTATGCCCTGGCCATCCTGCGGCAGCTGGCGGCCGGGAAGAAGGATATGCGCTGCGGCTGCGCCGGACCGGCCTCGGATCTGCGCATCAGTCCGGCTTTGGTGGCCAGGAACTGCTTGCTCGTAGCGCTCGCGCTTGTCGGCGGCGTTCCCGCGACAGGCGGAATGACGGCGGTGCAGGCGGTTATCGCCGGTATCATGGGACTGTTTCTGATCACGGTATATTTGTGCAGCGAGCAATTGCTGCACAATGCCCAGCAGCTGCGTGCGCTGAGGAGCTGACATGGACCTGCTCATCGTTTCCAATATCGTTCTCTGGATAGGCTTTCTCGTCATGGTGGTCATCAATCTGGCGCTGGCCCGCCAGATCGGCGTGCTGTACGAGCGCATCGCCCCCGCCGGCGCCCTGATGCTGAACAAGACCCTGCGCCCGGGCGGCGCCGCGCCGCAACTGTCCGTGCAGGACATCGAAGGCCGGACGCTTCAGATCGGCGCGGCCGCAGAAGACGTCCGCTCGCGTCTTCTGTTTTTCATCTCGCCGGACTGCCCCGTCTGCGGCAGCCTGGTACCGGTGCTGAAATCCGCGGCGGCCGCCGAATCAAGCTGGCTGGAAGTGATCCTCGACAGCGACGGCGAGGATCAGGATCACCGCGGATACGTCCGCGCCAGGGGGCTGGAGCGCTTCCCGTACGTCGTGTCAGAGTTGCTGGGCAAGACCTACGGGGTTTCCAAGCTGCCCTACGCCGTTCTTATCGACGAGAAGGGGCTGATCGCCTCCATGGGGATCATCAATTCCCGGGAACAGCTGGAAAGCCTGTTCGAGGCCAAGGAGAGAAAGGTGGCATCGATCCAGGACTACATGCAGTCGCGTGACCAGGGCGCCTAACATGATGTTAAAAAACGATTTCCCTATCGTTTTTCAACACGCAAAGCGAAAATGCGATTTTCGCTTTGCTCCATTTTTGAATCGCTTGGTGCGATTAACACATGCCGGTGCATCCCTGCACCGGGCACAGGCTGTCGAAAAGCAGAGTTTTTCAACAGCCTGCTAATAGCAGGAGTGGCAGATACCATGAACTTCCTCGACCGTTTTATAGAAAAGTCGGCCCGGCATCTGGCCCGCAGCACCTCACGTCGTAGCCTGCTGCGCGGCCTGGGGGGCATGCTGGTGGGATCGGCGGCTGCCTTCCCCCTGCTGCCCGTGGCGCGCGCCGCCGACAAAGGCAAGGTGAAGCCGCCCCAGGAGAAGGGTGATCCCACCAGCTGCGACTACTGGCGTTACTGCGCCATAGACGGCTACCTGTGCTCATGCTGCGGCGGTTCCTACGACACCTGCCCGCCGGGCGCGGAAATGTCGCCCGTCACCTGGATCGGCACCTGCCGCAATCCCGTGGACGGCCGCAATTACGTGATTTCCTACAATGACTGCTGCGGCAAAACCAGCTGCGGCGCCTGCCTGTGCAACCGGGACGAGGGCGATCGCCCGCCGTACCGGGCCGACAAGGCCAACGATCTCAACTGGTGCCTGGGCACGGACAGCCTGGCCTACCATTGTTCCACCGCCGTGCTTATCGGTGTGGCCTTCGATGAGAAAAAATGAAAGGCGCAATTCTCCTGGCCCTGCTGCTGTACGGGGTGTGCGTTTCGGCCGGGCCCATTAACGAGGCCCGGGCCCATACCAACTACCAGCTGTACTGTCAGGGCTGCCACAGCCCCGAAGGCATGGGCCACAAGTCGATACCGCGCCTGGCGGGACGGGTGGGCAGTTACCTGAAACTGCCGGCGGGCCGGGATTACCTGGTGCGCGTCCCCGGCGCCGCCACCACCATACTCAGCGACCGGGATCTGGCCGAGGTCCTCAACTGGATCATCCTGCACTTCGGCGGGAAAAGTACGCCTAAAGACTTCAAGTATTACACGGCCCGGGAAGTGGGCAACCTGCGCTCCAGGCCGCTGCTCAAGGTCAGGGAGGTCCGCCGGAAATTACACGAGCAGCTCGGCTACAGCGGGAAATAACCCTCCTTTATATTGATGAAAGCCTGTCCTGGAATGTCGTAACCCAGGGCTGGTATACGGTCGATTAACCATACGAAACTGCGAACTGGTTTAGAGATCCTGTCTTTTCATGTGACAGATATCACTGTCAATTGTCCTATAATTATCTCCGAATTCCTGGATAAACGGAGAATGGGGCAGTCCGCTAACGTAGAGCAGACAAGCTTCCAGATCGATATGTTTGAGGAGTTAAAAAAATGAATACATGGCATGAACAAATTATTAAAGCCATTAATAATATGGAGCTTTTAACCATTGTTTATGATTATGAACGGCGGACGATCGAGCCTTATGTCTATGGTTGTTCATCTGAAAATCTTGATATTTTAAGGGCTTATCAGACATCGGGGATGCACCCCGGCTGGCAGGCTTACCGGGTGGATCAGATCGAGTCATTGCAAGAGACCGGGGATACCTTCCGGGAGCCGAGACACGACTACAGGCACAGCGACCCGGGAGTGGAAGAAGTCTATGCTCAGCTTCATTATGAGCCACCCGAAATCCTCGGGTTCGGTGACGATTGATAATCAATCCTTCGCCTCGGCGGTGATAGTATCCCGTCAATATCTGTATCCTTCTATACCCTCGAAAATGTGTTCCCGACATTTTCTATCACCTGCATCCCTGCTGGCGCCGGCAGCTAATCTTTAACTAACCGGTCCTGGCCGGCGATAGCAATGCACTTACGCACTTGCTCTTCGTCCCCCAGCTCGTTGGCCAGCGTCAGGCACAGTTTGGACAGGAACAGGGCTTCCTTTTCCGGTCCGGCTGCGTCGATGGCCTCGGCTATGAGATCGTAGATCCGTTCCAGCTCTTCCGGTGTCAGGCTCGTTGCCATGATCAGGTTTCTCCCAGGGCCTGTTTGATTGCTTGAACCACTTCGTTCGGCTGAATGTGTTTCCAGCGGGCGCAGACGTGTCGGTCGGGGCGCACCAGGTAGAAGGTTTCATAGTCGGCGCCGTAGGCGTCGAAGATTTTCTTCTCTTTATCCACGAAAACGCCGCCATCACCATCCGGCGCATCGGTAATGGCAATGAGGGTGAAGGGCTCGTCTCCCACCGCCAGTTGGGCGAACAGTGCTTTTACTACCGCCGGTGGCTTTCCATCCCGGCCGAAATACAGGCCGGAGAAGCCCTTGCCCAGGTAATCCAGCAGGTAGCCGTCATCCTTGACGCGGCGGTTGAACAGCGGCGCGCCGGCGCAGGGGCCGCGTTCGAATTCGCTGTCGCGTCCGGGGAAGCCGGTCAGAGGGCTGGCCGCGTAGGTATAGGGCTGGGACTGACGCGGGTTGATCAAAGGGCGGCTGAATGCCTGGCTCAGGGACAGGGACAGCACCGCCTCGCGCATGAGAGTGTAGCCGCGGGTGGGCGGCGTCATGAAGCGGGTG
>JARRRO010000057.1:9081-16888 GCA_037380645.1 Gammaproteobacteria bacterium
CCGCGTTGGCGAAGACATCCAGGGTGGCCCCGCGCCGCTCCGGGGAATAGCTGTCCAGCAGGGCGTCCGGCGCCCAGCCGTGCAGGACGTAGGCCAGCTTCCAGCCGGCGTTGACGGCGTCGGCGAAGCCGGAGTTGAGGCCGCGTACTCCGAAGATGGGCACCAGGTGGGCGGCGTCGCCGATAAACAGCACGCGTTTATCGCGGTAATCGTCCAGGGCCAGGGTATAGGCCTTGTAGATACTCCACCATTCCAGTTCCCAGGGCCCGGTCTCGCCCACCATCTCCAGGATGGCGCCGACGCGGGCGCGGATGTTCTCTTCCTTCAGCGCGGTCTCCTCGTCCTCGTCGTCCCGCAGCTGATAGTCCACGCGCCAGATGTTGTCAGGCTGCTTGTGTATAAGAACGGTGGAGCCGGGATTGCCGGGAGGATCGAAGAAGGCGCGCCGCTCGGTGGGATAGTCGGAGTGCATCTGTATGTCCACGATGACGTAGCGGCCTTCATAGGCGTCGCCCCTGAGCTTCAGGTTCAGGCAGCGGCGCACCGCGCTGCGGGCGCCGTCGGCGGCAAGGACATAGTCGGCCTGCGTAGCGTAGTTCCCCTCCGGCGTGGCAACAATCAGTTCCACGTGGTCGTCCTTCTGTTTCAGATCCTCGAGCCGGCTCTGCCAGCGCAGTTCGATCAGCGGTTCGGCCTGCGCGGCATCCGCCAGGTATTTCTCGATATACTGCTGCTGAATGTTGTACATGGGATAGAAGCGTTCTTCCGCACTGTGGGGCATCTCCAGGCGGAACACCGGTGAGGTGTGGTAGTACGAGGTGCCATGGGTCCAGCCCAGGGCCTTGGCGGTAAAGGTGTCCGACAGACCCAGTTGCTGCAGTATCTCCAGGCTGTGGCGGGCGATGCAGATGGCGCGGCTGCCGTCGTTGACAGTGTCCTTGTCGTCCAGCACTACTGAGCACACGCCGTGGCGGGCCAGTTCCAGGGCCGCGGTCAGCCCCACCGGCCCGCCCCCGACGATGACCGCTGGGTGGCGCACCGCCTTGCCGTTCAGCTCCGGCGGCCGCACGAAGCCATAATGCGGGTAGTCGAAGTATAATGAGGAATTACGGTTGGCGGGTCGGGGCATTTGCTACGGGTGAATCGTGAGTAGAAAATTGTAAATCGTTGAAATTATCAGCCGGGGCTGCCAGATCGCCTTTTACGACTCACTATTCACAACTTACGAATTACTGATTTTTCGGCGCATCGGCCTGCTGTTCCGGACTTGCCGCCCTAAAGGCCTCAAGTTCCAGGCAGGCCTTCTCCACCGCGGCCAGGGTCGGATATGGGGCCATATCCATTTTGAAACGATGCGCGTTGTACACCTGTGGCACCAGGCAGACGTCGGCGATGCTGAGATCCTCGCCCAGGCAGTAGGGGCCGTCTTCCCGGGATTGCCGCAGCAGTTGTTCCAGCGCCTGGAATCCCTCGCCGATCCAGTGGCGGTACCAGCGGTCCCGGGCGTCCTGATCGATGTACAACTCGTTTTCCAGGTATTGCAGCACGCGCAGATTGTTAAGGGGATGGATGTCGGTGCAGATGAGCGCGGCGATCTGCCGGGCATGCGCCCGGGCCACGGGATCCGGCGGCAGCAGGGCGGGGGAGGGATGTTGCTCCGCCAGGTATTCCAGTATGGCCAGGGACTGGGTCAGGGCCACGTCGCCGTCCACCAGCGTGGGCACCAGTCCCTGCGGGTTCAGATCGCGGTAGCCGGAGAAATGCTGTTCGCCGCCGTCCCGCACCAGGTGCACCGGTCGGATCTCGTGTTCCAGTCCCAGCACATTGAGGGCGATGCGCACCCGGTAGGCTGCCGAGGATCGCCAGTAGCTGTATAAAATCAGGCTCATTGCGGCGGCGTGTATGGACTGACCACCTGGTTGATCCTGCCGAAGATGGTGCGGCCGTTCTTGTCCAGCATCTCTATCTCGATGCGATCGCCGAACTGCATGAACGGCGTTTTCGGCTTGCCCTCGGCGATGGTCTCCAGGCAGCGCACCTCGGCCAGGCAGCTGGAGCCTTGCTTGCTGCCGACATTGGAAACGGTCCCGGAGCCGACAATGGTGCCAGCCATCAGCGGCCGCGATTTGGCGGCGTGGCTGATGAGCCGGGGAAAGCTGAAGGTCATGTCCACGCCGGCATTGGGCGAGCCGATCTTTGTGCCGTTCAGGATGGAATGCAGCGGCAGGTGCAGTTTCTCGCCGTCCCAGGCATCGCCCAGTTCCTCGGGCGTCACCGCCACCGGCGAGAATGACGTCCAGGGCTTGGATTGGTAGAAGCCGAATTGCTTGGCCAGTTCCGCGGGGATGAGGTTGCGCAGGGACACGTCGTTGACCAGCATGAGGAGCTTGATATGTCCCTTCGCCTGATCCGGGGTTATTCCGGCGGGTACGTCATCGGTGATGACCGCCACCTCGGATTCGAAGTCTATGCCCCAGTCCTCCGACTGCACCGGGATCTCATCGCAGGGTCCGAGGAAGGCATCCGAGGCCCCCATATACATCAGGGGATCGGTCCAGAAGGACTCGGGCAGTTCCGCTCCGCGCGCCTTGCGTACCAGTTCCACGTGGGTGACGTAGGCGCTGCCGTCGGCCCAGTGGTAGCTGCGAGGCAGGGGGGCGGCGGTTTGCGCCGGACTGAAATCGAAGGCATCGGCCATGTGTCCGGTCTGCAGGCGGTCGTACACGTCCTTAAGGGCGTCGAGATTGCCGGACCAGTCGTCCAGGGCCGCCTGCATGGTCTGCGGCATGCCCTCCGGCATGGCCACGGCGCGTTTGAGATCGCGGGAGACCATGATCAGTCTGCCGTCGCGGCCGTGTTTCAGTGAAGCGAGTTTCATAATCCCTCTATATCGGTTGGTTCATTAGCGAATTACACATAGCGCCGTTGTTTTGGAACGTGTTTGCATCACGGAGGACACGGAGAAATGCAACACGGAATTGATCTCGCAGAGACGCAAAGACGCCAAGAAACAGAAATAGAACAAATACATTTTATTCCTTTGCGTCTTGGCGTCTTGGCGAGATCCGAAGTAATGCATAAGATAATTTATGTCTCCCTCTACGGTTTGCCGTTGAAATATTTCTTCAGCCCCCGCCAGGTATCCGGGTAGTCGCGCTGGCGCGCGGCGGTGTCCAGGGCGAACTGAGTCGGTGCGATGACATAGCGGGACTCGAACATGAAGGCCAGGGTGTCGCGGTAGCGCTGCGGCTCCAGCTCGACGCTGCTGGCCTTCTCGAACACCGCCGCCTCCGGGCCGTGAGGCGTCATGGAATTGTGCAGGCTGGCCCCGCCGGGGACGAAGCCCTCTTCGCGGGCGTCGTAGACGCCGCGGATCAGTCCCATGAATTCGCTCATGACGTTGCGGTGGTACCAGGGCGGGCGGAAGGTGTCTTCCGCCACCATCCAGCGGGGCGGGAAGATAACGAAATCCATGTTGGCCACGCCCGGTGTGTCCGAACGCGAGGTCATCACCGTGAATATGGACGGATCCGGATGGTCGAAGCTGACGGTGCCGATGACGTTGAAACGGGACAGATCGTATTTATACGGCGCCGAGGTTCCGGTCCAGGCCACCACGTCCAGGGGTGAATGGTCCAGGTCGACGCTGAAAAAGTTTCCCTGGAACTTGCACCATAACTGGAAATCCCCTTCCCGATCCTCGAAGGCCGCTATGGGGTACTGGAAGTCGCGGTCGTTGGCAAAGCCATTGGCCCCCACCGGCCCGCGTTCCGGCAGTTCCAGGGCCAGACCGTAGTTCTCACAGACATAGCCGCGGGCGGTCTTTTCCGTGAGCTCCACCCTGAACTTCATGCCGCGGGGGATGACGGCGATCTCGCCGGGGGAGGCAGCCAGGCGGCCGCATTCCGTGTGCAGCAAAAGGCCGCCACTCTGGGGCACGATGAGCAGTTCGCCGTCGGCGTTGTAGAAGAACCGATCCCCCATGGAACGGTTGGCCAGATAGACGTGCACGGCGATGCCGGTCTGAACGCGGGCGTCGCCGTTGGCGGCGAAGGTGACCAGGCCGTCGATGAAATCGGCGGGCTCTTCGGGAATGTCCAGCGGGTCCCAGCGCAATTGTTCCGGAGGCGGCGCTTCGCCGGAAAGCGGAGCGGGATGTACCAGTTCCTGTTTGGCCGGCCGGTAGCGGCCCTGGGCCACCGAGGGGCGGATACGGTAGAACCAGGTGCGGCGGTTGTTGGCCCGGGGGGCGGTGAAAGCCGTGGTGCTGAACTGTTCGGCGTACAGGCCGTAGCTGACTTTTTGGGGACTGAAGCGGCCCACGGGCAGGGCACCGGGCAGGGCCTCGGTCTCGTGTTCGTTGCCGAAACCCGTCAGGTAACTGAGTTCTTCTGCGGCCATGGCGGTGCTGACTCCCGAATAGCTACTATGGTTATCTGTGATCGATGACGCGCCTGGCCTTGCCTTCGGAACGGGGCAGGCTGCCGGGGGCGCTGATATTTATTATGGCCGATATGCCTACGGACATCTTGATCTTGTGGCCCAGCTGATAGCTCCATTCCTCGATCATCGGGGAACTGTGGCCGGGGGCGTGTTCCACCGAGATGGTCACTTCATCCAGATGGCCTTTCTTATGCAGTTCGATCTGGTAGTGGGGCGCCAGTTCCGGCATGGAAAGGATCAGCTCCTCGATCTGGGTGGGATAGACATTGACACCGCGGATGATGAGCATGTCGTCGGTGCGACCGGTGATCTTGTCCATGCGCCGCATGTTGCGGGCGGTGCCGGGCAGCAGCCGGGTCAGGTCGCGGGTGCGGTAGCGGATCACCGGCATGGCCTCCTTGGTCAGGCTGGTGAATACCAGTTCCCCTTCCTCCCCCTCGGGCAGGACGCGGCCGCTGTCGGGGTCGATGATCTCCGGATAGAAATGATCCTCCCAGATGGTGGGGCCGTCCTTGGTCTCGACGCATTCCTGCGCCACGCCGGGCCCCATCACCTCGGACAGGCCGTAGATGTCCACGGCATCTAGCCCTAAACGGTTTTCGATATCCGCGCGCATGGCCTCGGTCCAGGGTTCGGCGCCGAACAGGCCGACGCGCAGGGACAGTTCCTCGCGGTCCAGTCCCTGGCGGTCCATTTCGTCGGCCAGGTTGAGCATGTAGGAAGGCGTCACCATGATGATGTCCGGGCGGAAATCCCGGATCAGCTGCACCTGTTTCTGGGTCTGGCCGCCGGACATGGGGATGACAGTGCAGTTCAGTTTCTCCGCGCCGTAGTGGGCGCCGAGGCCGCCGGTGAACAGGCCGTAGCCGTAGGCCACGTGCACCTTGTCCCCCGGCCGGCCACCGGCGGCAACGATGGAACGGGCGACCACGGTGGCCCAGGTGTCTATATCGTTCCGGGTGTAACCCACCACGGTGGGTTTACCCGTGGTGCCGCTGGAGGCGTGGATGCGGACCACCTGTTCCATGGGCACGGCGAAAATGCCGAAGGGATAGTTCTCGCGCAGGTCGTCCTTGGTGGTGAAGGGGAACCTGGAAAGATCTTCCAGCGTGGTCAGGTCGTCGGGATGGACGCCGTGTTCATCGAACTTCTGTTGGTAAACCAGGGAATGGGCGTAGGCATGGTGCAGGGTGCGCTTCAGCCTTTCCAGCTGCAGGGCGCGCAACTCGTCCAGCCCCGCCTTCTCTATGGGCTCATATACCTCTGTCGATCGCAGTTCCCCGCCCATGCGTTCCCCCGATGATCGGCGTCATGATAACGTGATCCGGCCGCGAACGGGGCCGGTCGGAAAGGGGTTAATGTAATACAGAAAATTGACTTGCTTCAACAAAAATGTATCATTTTCAGCCTGTTCAAGGGGGGACCGGGCCGGTGCATCTGATGGAAATATTCAATGAAAATAAAGAGCTACGTCTCAGGTAAGTGGACGGCAGGGGAGGCGGCCGGCCGGGAAGTCCTCAACGCCGTCACCGGCGAGTCGGTGGGCACGGTGGACAGCAGCGGCATCGATTTCGCGCGGGTCCTGGATTACGGCCGCAAGACGGGCGGGCCGGCGCTGCGCGCGCTCACCGTGCACGAACGAGCGGGCCTGCTCAAGGCGGTGGCCAAACATCTGCTGGAGAAAAAGGAGGACTTCTACCGCACCTCCACCTGGACCGGGGCTACTCTGGGGCATGCTGGAGAAGATCGCCCCCAGCCTCATCGCCGGCGTGCCGGTGGTGGTCAAGCCGGGGAGCGTCTCCTGCTACCTCACTGAGGCGGTGGTGCGCGAGATCGTTTCCTCCGGCATTCTGCCCGAGGGGAGCCTGCAGCTGATCTGCGGGGGCATCGGCGATCTGTTCGAGCATCTCACCGACCAGGATGCGGTGACCTTTACCGGTTCGGCGTCCACCGGACGGAAACTGCGCACCCATCCCGTCATTGTTGAAAACGCCGTGCCCTTCAACATGGAGGCGGATTCCCTCAACTGCACCATCCTGGGTGAGAGCGTGGCGCCGGCAGATCCGGAGTTCGGACTGTTCATCAGGGAAATCGTACGGGAGATGACGGCCAAAGCGGGACAGAAATGCACCGCCATACGCCGGATCATGGTGCCGGAGAAGCGGCTGGATGACGTTATCGATGCCCTCAAGGAAAAGTTGTCTGAGGTTCGCGTCGGTGATCCCGCCGCCGAAGGCGTCACCATGGGGTCGCTGGTGGGCCTTTCCCAGCGGGAGGAAGTATGGCGGCAGATAGAAAGATTGAAACAGTCCAGTGAAGTTATCTTTGGCGGAGAAAGGGCGTTCAAGGTTATCGGTGCTGACGTTGACAAGGGCGCCTTCGTGCCGCCCACGCTGCTGAACTGCCGTGACGCCCTTCGGGCGAGTGAACCGCACACGGTTGAAGCCTTCGGCCCGGTGGCCACCGTCATGGCCTACCGCGACCGGGAGAATGCCGTGGCACTGGCGGCAAAAGGGCGGGGCAGCCTGGTGGGATCAGTAATTACGCATGACGAGCAAGAAGCCGCCGCACTGGTCCTGGGCTGCGCTCCCTGGCACGGCCGCCTGCTGGTTCTGGACAGGGACTGTGCCGCGGAATCCACCGGCCACGGATCACCCCTGCCGCCCCTGGTGCATGGCGGTCCCGGTCGTGCCGGCGGCGGCGAGGAACTGGGCGGGGCACGGGCGGTGAAGCACTACATGCAGCGCACCGCCGTGCAGGGATCGCCCACCATGCTAATGGCCGTGGCGCGCCAGTACGCCACCGGGGCCAGGACTACTTCCGGCGATGTGCATCCCTTTCGCAAGTATTTCGAGGAACTGGAGATCGGCGAATCCCTGCTTACCGCCAGTCGCACGGTGACGGAAGATGACATTGCCGCATTCGGGGCCCTTACCGGGGATCATTTCTACGCCCATTTCGATGAGGAGGCGGCACGAAATTCCCTGTTCGGCCGGCGCGTCGCCCACGGCTATTTCATCATTTCCGCCGCCGCCGGCCTGTTCGTGGACCCGGCGCCGGGACCGGTACTGGCCAACTACGGTCTGGACAACCTGCGCTTCCGGCAGCCGGTGGGCATAGGCGACACCATCCAGGCGCGCCTTACGGTAAAGCAGACGATCAGGAAGGAGAAGCGTCCGGGAGACGAGCATGCTACGGGCATCGTGGTCTGGGAAGTGCGGGTGTGGAACCAGGACGATGTGGACATCGCCATCTACGACATTCTGACTTTAGTGGAAAGACGCGGTGAATAAAAAACTAGTAAGTAGTGAGTAGTGAATCGTGGATAGTAAGTCAAACACATTGAGGCAATATTTTCCCGATG
>JARRRO010000058.1:0-12048 GCA_037380645.1 Gammaproteobacteria bacterium
CAGCATGGCCGGCCAGAACAGGGCGTGGAAATAGAGGATGTCCTTGCCGATGAAGTGGCACAGCTCGGCGCCGGAGTCCGGGCCCCAGAATTCGTCGAAGTCGAGGCCGGTGCGGTCGCACAGGTTACGGAAGCTGGCCATGTAGCCGATGGGGGCGTCCAGCCAGACGTAGAAAAACTTGCCCGGCGCATCGGGGATCTCGAAGCCGAAGTAGGGCGCGTCCCGGGAGATGTCCCAGTCCGACAGGCCCACACTGAACCATTCGTCCAGTTTGTTCGCCGCTTCCTTCTGCAGGGCGCCGGAGCGGGTCCACTGCTTGAGAAAATCGACGCAGTCTTTGTCGGAGAGCCGGAAGAAGAAATGCTCCGATTCCTTCATCACCGGCGTCGCGCCGGAGATGACGGAATAGGGATTTTTCAGTTCCGCCGGCGTGTAGGTGGAGCCGCACGCCTCGCAGGCGTCGCCGTACTGGTCCGCGGCCCCGCACCGTGGGCATTCGCCCCTGACGAAGCGATCCGGCAGGAACATCTGCCGCTCGGGGTCATACAGCTGGCTGATGGAGCGCCGAGCGATGAGGCCGCGTTCGTCCAGGTTCCCGTATATAATGTGCGCGTAATGCCGGTTCTCCTCCGAATCGGTGGTGTAATAGTTGTCGAAGTCGACGAAGAATCCCTTGAAATCCCGCTGGTGTTCCGCCTGCACCCGTTCTATCAGTGCCTTGGGGGTGATCCCCTCGGCCTCGGCGCGGAGCATGATGGGGGTGCCGTGGGTGTCGTCGGCGCAGACGTGGTAGATTTCGTGCCCCTGCATGCGCCGGAAACGCACCCAGATGTCGGACTGGATGTACTCGACCAGGTGGCCGATGTGCAGTGGCCCGTTGGCGTAGGGCAGGGCGCTGGTTACCAGGATCTTGCGTTTTTGGGCGGCCATGGGGATGGTTTGTTTAACAAACTGATTACGTTAACATTAATACCAGAGGCGGTGAAGCCGGGATATGAAAGCCCCGGCTGAAATGTTGTAATATGTCCTGACATTTTCCCATCCAGAGGCAGCATGTCCGAAACTATCCCAGAACAGATCAAACAGCGGTTGGCCGAAGTCGTGGACGCCAATCTGCAGAAAGACCTGGTCTCGGCCGAGGCCGTCAGGGACGTCCGCGTTGAGGACGGCGCCGCGCACATCGTCATCGACCTGGGCTACCCCGCCGCCGGCTACCGGGCAACGCTGGAACAGGCCGTCCGGGAGCGGCTGCAGGGACTGGCGGGCGTCACGGACGTCCGCGTCGACATCGGCTCCACCATTGTATCCCACGCCGTGCAGAAGAGCGTCAAGCCCCTGGCCAATGTCAAGAACACCATCGCCATCGCCTCGGGCAAGGGCGGCGTGGGCAAGTCCACCACGGCGGTGAACCTGGCCCTGGCCCTGCAGGCTGAAGGGGCCAGCGTGGGCATCCTCGACGCCGACATCTACGGCCCCAGCCAGCCGCGCATGCTGGGTTGCCGCATGCAGCCGGACACCACCGACGGCAAATCCATAGAGCCCAATGTCAGCTACCATATCCAGTCCATGTCCATCGGCTACCTGGTGGACGAGGAGACGCCGATGATCTGGCGCGGCCCCATGGTCACCTCGGCCCTGGAGCAGCTGCTGAACGACACCAACTGGCGCGACCTGGATTATCTGGTCATCGATCTGCCGCCGGGGACGGGGGACATCCAGCTGACCCTGTGCCAGAAGATCCCGGTCTCGGGCGCCATCATCGTGACCACGCCCCAGGACATCGCTCTGCTGGACGCCCGCAAGGCCCTGAAGATGTTCGAGAAGGTGGAGGTGCCCGTGCTGGGCATCGTGGAGAACATGAGTACCCACATCTGCAGCCAGTGTGGCCACGAGGAGCACATCTTCGGCTCCGGCGGCGGCGAGCAGATGGCCAGGCAGTACGGCGTGGATCTGCTGGGATCGCTGCCGCTGGACATCACCATCCGGGAAGGCGTGGACAACGGCAAGCCCACGGTGGCCCTGGATCCGGATTCGGCCGTCTCCGCCAGTTACCGGGAGATCGCGCGGCGGGCGGCGGCGAAGCTGTCGCTGCGGACCCGTGACTACAGCGGCAAGTTTCCCAAGATTGTGGTGGAGAATGCCTGAACAGCCACAAACCCCGAATAACAAGCCACGAGCCACAAACGATGACCGTAAAGAGCGACAGATGGATCCGCCGCATGGCGACGGAACACGGCATGATAACGCCGTTTGAACCGGGCCAGGTCAAGGAGAACGGGGGTTCCCGCTTCGTCTCCTACGGGACCTCCAGCTACGGCTACGATGTGCGCTGTGCGCCGGAATTCCGGGTCTTCACCAATATCAATTCCGCCATCGTCGATCCCAAAGAGTTCGATTCCAACAGCTTCGTGCACGTCGACGCCGACGTGTGCATCATCCCGCCCAATTCCTTCGCCCTGGCCAGAACCGTCGAATATTTCCGCATCCCCCGCAACGTCCTCACCATCTGCCTGGGCAAATCGACCTACGCCCGCTGCGGGATTATCGTGAACGTCACGCCGCTGGAGCCGGAATGGGAGGGGCACGTCACCCTGGAGTTTTCCAACACCACCCCTCTGCCGGCGAAGATCTACGCCAACGAGGGGGTGGCCCAGGTGATCTTTATCGAATCTGACGAAGAGTGCGACGTGTCGTACAAGGACCGCAGCGGCAAGTACCAGGGCCAGACGGGCGTCACCCTGCCCAAGACCTGAGCGCGGCTACAAAAGGACCGCGGCGCGACAGTCGCTGCCATCACGCCGTCCCGCAAGGACAAGGGAACCGCCGCCGGTAGGCGCCGGTCAGCCGGTGATCTGCTTCAGCTGCTGCTCCAGCTTGGCCTTTTCATTCTCGAGCTCGGAGGTATCGTAACCATCCTTTTTATACTGCTCGATCATCCGTTCCACGCCGGACAGGGAGCTTTTTACCTTGAATTCCTGCAGGTCTTTTGAATGATCGGGATAGTAAGTCCCGTTGACGGTCTTGCCGTTGCCGGAGGGAGGCGCCATGGCTCCGCCCTCGCTGGGGGCCATGGCTGTACCGCCGGATTCCATGCCCGATTTTTGTTGTGCGGATTCCTGCCCTTTGCCGCAGGCGGATACCAGAAAACATAGAAGAATTGAGACGAACAATACACGCATTTCAATGTCCCCCCGGTGGTTGGATAAAGAACGCTGAATAACACTCTACCTGCAAATGGTGGCGGTTTAAAGAAAACCGCGTAAAGCTATGACGGCCCAAAAGCAAGACAAGTTCGCAGCGGTTTCCAATAATGATTGTTAACTGTTTGAATTTCATATATTAATATCTCATGGCCGGAGCGGCAACTGGTTTTTGTAAAATTAAACCATGAACTTTCTACCCGTCTTTCTGGATGTCAGGAAACGCCTCTGCCTGGTGGTCGGCGGCGGCGACGTGGCCACGCGCAAGGTGCAGCAGCTGCTCAATGCCGGCGCCAGGGTCCGGGTGGTAGCGCCGGCGCTCGCCCCCGCGCTGCAGACATTACACGCGCGGGGCGAGATCGAGCATATCGTCGGCGAATTCAGTCCGGGACATCTCCAGGATTGCATCCTGGCCGTCGCCGCCACCGGCGATGGAGAAATCAACCGGACGGTCTCGGACCTGGCCCGGGAGCGGCGTTTGCCGGTGAATGTGGTGGACAATCCCTCCCTGTGCACCTTTATCATGCCGTCGGTGGTGGATCGCTCGCCGGTGGTGATCGCCATCTCCACGGGCGGCGCTTCGCCGGTGCTGGCGCGGCTGCTGCGGGCCAGGCTGGAAACCCTGATCCCCTCGGCCTACGGCAGGCTGGCGGACCTGATGCGATCCTTCCGTGAACGGGTGAAGGCGCGTTTTCCCGACATGCGACGACGCCGGCGTTTCTGGGAGGAGATTCTGCAGGGACCCATCGCGGAGATGTTGTTCGCCGGGCAGGATAAGGCGGCATTGGCGGCCCTGGGGAAACGGTTGGGTGACGAGGGCGACGAGCCCTGGACTGCAGGGGAGGTGTATCTGGTCGGCGCGGGTCCTGGTGATCCGGACCTTTTGACCTTCCGGGCCCTGCGCCTCATGCAGCAGGCGGAAGTCGTCCTCTATGACCGGCTGGTGGCGCCGGCCATCGTGGACCTGGTGCGCCGGGACGCCGAACGCATCTACGTGGGCAAGGAAAGCGATCGCCATACCCTGAGCCAGGAGGAGATCAATGCCCTGCTGATCAGGCTGGCCGGGGAAGGCAAGCGGGTGTTGCGGCTCAAGGGCGGCGACCCCTTCATTTTCGGCCGCGGCGGCGAGGAAATCGACACCCTGGCGGCGAGGGGGATCCCCTTCCAGGTGGTGCCGGGCATCACCGCGGCCGCCGGCTGTTCGGCTTATGCGGGTATTCCTCTGACCCACCGCGACTACGCCCAGTCCTGCGTGTTCGTCACCGGCCACGTCCGGGACGGTCGTTTCGATCTGAACTGGGACGCCCTCATCCAGCCGCGGCAGACCATCGCCGTTTACATGGGCGTCGGCAGCCTGGCGGCGTTCTGCCGCGAACTCATCCGGCACGGCATGGCTGCTGCCACCCCGGCCGCTCTCATCCAGCAGGGCACGACGCCGCGCCAGCGGGTGTTCACCGGGGACCTGACTACACTGCCGCCAATGATCGAAAAGGAAGAGATCAAGCCACCGTCCATGGTCATTGTCGGCGAGGTGGTGAAACTGCATGAAAAACTGGCCTGGTACGAGCCAGCCGCCGTGGCACCTGACACCTGACCGGATGATCCGGAGCCTCAGCGTCATTGCATCCTGAAGTATGACTGCAGTTGAGGCGGCCGAGAGTTCAGGGGGCGCCGAGGCGGTGCAGGTATTCCTTCAGCACGACGGCGTTGTTGTGTTTTTCATCCCTTGAACCGAACAGCAGAGTGACCCGGCCCCGCTCGGCAATCTCCACCAGCGGCCTCAGTGTCTCCCGGTGCTGTTTCAGTTCCGCCAGATAGGCGCGCCGGAAGCCGTTCCAGTCGGACGGGTCCCGGTGCAGGCGTTTGCGCAGGACGTCCGAGGGGGCTACGTCCTGCAGCCACAGGTCCACGGCCGCCTTCTCACTGCTCAGGCCCCGCGGCCACAGCCGGTCCACTAGGACACGGCTGCCGTCATCGCCGGCCGGCGGATCATAGACCCGTTTCAGCATTACGGGCATGGGCCTGGCCGGGACGGGATTGAACAATTTGCCATGATCTTTTATCCGGGCGCTGGCGGCATGAATGTTATTATTTTGTTGCAGGAGCCGGGGCTATGTCCACCGTCCCCTGCAGGGGGATCCGAACGGTGCGGGTGTCACGAACACAGGAGGGAACATGGATATCCATAAATTCCCGATTAAAGACGTAAACATCACCAGGACGTTTCTTACCGGACTCGTCACCATCCTGCCCATCGTGGTGACCATCTATCTGCTGGTGTGGCTAGGAGATCTGGCCGAGTCCTTTCTGGGCCGGATGATCCGGGTGGTCCTGCCGGAGTCCCTGTACGTCCCGGGCATGGGACTGCTCGCCGGCCTGGTGCTGATCCTGCTGATCGGCATACTCATGCATGCCTGGATCGTGCGCCGGACGTTTGAATGGAGCGAGCGGGTCCTGTACCGGATCCCCGTCATCAGGACGGTCTACGGCGCGACCCGGGACTTCATCCAGTTCCTGATGCACTCCCGGGACCCGGGGTTCCACGAGGTGGTGATGGTGGACATCGGCGATTCGGGCATGCAGGTGATCGGTTTCATCACCCGGCCGGACACTTCGGGTCTGCCCGAGGGCGCCGCGCGGGACGATGACGCCGTGCTGGTGTACCTGCCCCTGAGCTACCAGATCGGCGGCTACACGGTCCTGATCCCCCGCTCGGCCCTGCGCCCCATAGACATGTCCATGCGGGCGGCGATGGCCTTCGTCCTGACCGGCGGCGTCACCGCGCCCCACGCTCCGCCCGGCCGCACTCCCCCCGACATAAGCGGGGCGTAACTGATTTAGATCAAAGAACCCGGGCAAAGTCGCTATTATCCTCTGTTTTCAGATAGATAAGTTATTTATCCTATGTTAAATATTATACAGGGCCGGTGATGAACGGGACCCGGTTACCGCTGGTAAAACCCAAGGCCCGTAACGAGGTGCTCCCGTTCCGATTAAAGAGGAGGTGACCATGGCCGCTAACAACGTGCAAGAAGAATTGCAGATCCTGAAGGATGATGTCGCCAAATTACGCGCCGACATCACGGATCTCGTCGGCCTGCTCAAGGATCTCGGCCTGCAGAAAGTGGACGAGACGCGGGGTAATGTCGAGGAGGAACTCAAAGAACAGCGGGCGAGATTCCAGGAGGCGCTCAACCGCGCCAGGGAGCGGGGCATGGGCTCCGTGGAGGACCTGGAGCAGCAGATGACCGAACATCCGGTGGGCAGCCTGCTGACGGCCTTCGGCATCGGCTACATCATCGCCAAGCTGTCGGGAGGCAGATCCTGAAAAGTCTTACCGATATCGTCATCGCCCTGACCGACCTCCTGGAGGCGGAAGGCCGCGCATTACGCCGCAATGCCAGCCGTCTGACGCGAAGCGTGGCCGTGACGGTGCTGTCCCTTCTGCTGGCGGCAGCCGGGGCTGGTCTGATGCTATGGGCACTGTATCAATCCATGGCTACGGCCCTGGGCTCGGGATTCAGCGCGTTCATCACCGGGCTGGTCGCGTTGCTGGTTGCCGGAGTGATTTCATGGATCGCCCATCTGATCGCCCGCTGACTGTCGAGGAGGCGAAAAACCGCCTGCGCCGGGTTACTGAGGAGACGCTGCCGTCAGGTTACGTCAAGCGGCATCCTTATGCCGTACTGGGTCTCGCGGTGGCGGCCGGTTTTCTCATTGGCAGGAGCCCTGTTACCCGTTTCCTGCTCACCAGGACGCTGCTGAAGGGGTTGTAGCCGACCACGGCGTATTCGCAGCAAGCGGAGTCGACACTGTCTCCGGCGGGACGTGAAAGATCCGCTCCTGTTTCCGTTTTCATCCTGCTTTTGTCGAGTTCCAGGGAAACCGAGTTGATGCAGTAACGCAGTCCGGTCGGGGCGGGGCCGTCCTCGAAGACGTGCCCGAGGTGGGCGCTGCAGGCGGCGCACATCACCTCGGTACGCACCATGCCGTGGCTGGTGTCGGTCTCGGTCCTGACGGCATCTTCATCTACGGGCTGGTAGAAACTGGGCCAGCCGGTGCCGGAATCGTACTTGGTCTCGGAGCGGAACAGCTCCCTGCCGCAGCAGGCGCAGCGGTAGGTGCCGGACTCCTTGCAGGCGTAATACGCGCCGGTGAAGGCGCGTTCGGTCCCCTTCTGGCGGCAGACGAAATACTGCTCCGGGGTCAGTTCCCGGCGCCATTCCTCCTCGGTCTTTTCCACCCGTTTCTCTTTCATGATTACCTCCTTCCGGGGCATCGGCAGTGACATCGGCGCTTTTACCGGCTCTACGCTGGGCCGCGACGACCAGCCTGACACCAAGTATATGATCGTCCGGGATCCAGTTGAAAGTTCTCTCGATGTTCTCTATATTAAAAAGAGAAACTTCGGAGAACAATCGAGTGCTGACGCGCCTGGAAGAGAAGCTGCTGCAGTTCATTACCCACTATATCGCCCAGAACGGCCGGGCGCCGACCCTGGCGGAGATCGGCGAGGCCACGGATGTCCGTTCCAAGGGCACGGTGCATCGTTACGTGGAATCCCTGGTGGCCAAGGGTCACCTGCGCCGCGATGGCCGCGGCTGGCGCGGGATCCGCCTGGCCGGGGAAAGCGACCGCCGCCTCACCATCCTGCCCCTGGAGGGGCGCATCGCCGCCGGCAAACCCATAGAGGCGATCACGGACCAGGCCGAGGTCAATTTCTCCGATCTGCTGCTGGGGCCGGACCGCTACGTTCTCAAGGTCAGCGGGGACTCCATGGTGGAGGCGGGTATCCTGGACGGGGACATGGTGGTGGTGCGCAAGACCGATACGGCCAACAACGGGGATATCGTGGTGGCACTCATCGACAACGAGGAGGCGACCCTGAAGCGGCTGCGCCGGCACGGCAACCGCATCGAGCTGATCCCGGCCAACGCCGCCCTGGCCTCCATGGTATATCCCGGTGACCGGGTGCAGATCCAGGGCGTGGTGGTGGGCCAGATCCGTCTTTATTGACTGTCCGGTAAGGTTTGCGCCGGATCAGTCCGGCTGCCATTGCAGCGGCGGTTCCTGCATGAGGGCGGCCTGTTCCCGCAATGCCAGCACGTGGTCCTGCCAGTAGCGCTGGGTGTTGAACCAGGGGAAGGCCCGGGGAAAGGCCGGGTCCTCCCAGCGCATGGCCAGCCAGCCGGCGTAATGGATCATGCGCAGGGAGCGCAGCGCCTCCACCAGGTTCAGTTCGGCCGGGCTGAAATCCCGGAATTCAGTGTAGCCCTCGAGAAGATTGTGCAGTCCGGCCGTCATATAGGCACGGTCGCCGGAGAGAAACATCCACAGGTCCTGCACGGCGGGGCCCATGCAGGCGTCATCGAAGTCCACCAGGAAGGGGCCATTGTTCCAGAGCACGTTGCCCAGATGGCAGTCGCCGTGCAGGCGTATGCTCCGGTAGTCCCCCGCCCTGTCGAAGCACGCCCGGATCTGGCCCAGGAGGTCCTCGGTAAGGGTCTCGTAGGCGGGGAGGATATCGGTGGGAATGAAACCGTGCTCCAGGAGAAAGGCGTGGGGTGCCACGGCCAGGGTCTGCATGTCCAGGGTGCGGCGGTGGTGGAAAGGTTCCACGGCGCCTATGTTATGCAGGCGTGCAAGACAGCGGCCCAGCTGGGTAAGTTGTTCGGGGTTGTCCAGTTCCGGTGCGTGACCGCCCACCCGGGGATAGACGGCGAAGCGGAAGGGGCCGGTGTGGAACAGGCTTTTCCCGCCGGCGCCGATCAGGGGGGCGATCACCGGTAATTCCTGTTCTGCCAGGGCCAGGGTGAAGGCGTGTTCCTCCAGGATGCATTCATCGGACCAGCGCCCGGGCCGGTAAAACTTGGCGATGACCGGGGCGGCGTCCTCGATGCCCACCTGGTAGACCCGGTTTTCGTAGCTGTTGAGGGCCAGGATGCGGCCGTCGCAGTGGTAGCCGATCTGGTCCAGGGCATTGAGGATATCGTCGGGGCCCAGGTTGGTGTAGGAGGTCATGGCATCCATGGCGGGGATTGTACCGCAAACCCTGCCAGTTGCCGGGGGGTGAAGAAGGTGACACGTCCCTGTGTCAGGGGGGAAAGAGAGGAGGGTGTCTCCCCCGTGGATCAGTTCCAGTTTTGAAACTTGATCTTCCAGCTGCCGTCAGGCTGACGCTGCAGGACATTGGTCATCTCACCGCTGACCTCGGTGTCCTTGCCGTTACTCCTTTTCAGGGTGGCCATCCACACTGCGTCCTGGTAGGCCGTGTCGCCGACGGCGCGCAGGTTGATGGTCTCCACCTGGAAATTGGCCACGCGGTTGCGTATGTAGTCGGTCAGGAAGGTGGAGTAATCCGAGATGTTGGAGAAGATCTCGCCGCTGGGGGGGATGACCACAGCGTCACGGGTATACAGCTCCTTCAGATTGCTGCTGTCTGTGCCGTTGTTGATGGCTAACTGCAGGCGGACATTGCTGGCCTGTGTAGCCAGATCCACCGGCGTGGTACCGGCCGCCACGGCGTTGCCGCCTGTGGCCAGGGCCAGGGCCAGGATACAAAGGTTGAGTGCTTTCATGACATTTCTCCTTATTTTTTAAGTAACCGTTTGCCTTCAGTCAGCTCGCATATTGAGCTTGTTGCGTTGCAATAAAAGATAGTCTACGTAAATAAAGTTTACAATGACGGAATAATCAATATATTGTTTATTCATAGTAAACAATAATAGGTAGAGGACATGGACAAACTGACGAGCATGCAGGCCTATCTGCAGGTAGCCAGGCTGGGCAGTTTCTCCGCCGCAGCCGAGGCGATGGGCCTGTCAAAGGCCATGGTTTCCCGCCGCATCGGCCGGCTGGAGAGCGAACTGGGCGTGCAGTTAATCAACCGCACCACCCGGCACCTGAGCCTGACCGAGGTGGGAGTCGCCTACCGGGATCGGGTCAGGGAGATATTCAATGACATCGAGGAGACGGAACTGGCCGTGTCCACCCTGAGTTCGGAGCCCCGGGGGACTCTGCGGATCATGGCACCCACTTCCTTCGGCAGCTTCCATCTGACCCGTGCCATCGCCGATTACCGCAGGATATACCGGCACGTGAGCATCGATCTGATCCTGACGGAAAGGACGCCGGATCTCATCGAGGAGGGCCTGGACATGGCCATCCGCATCGGCAGCCTGGACGACTCCAGCATGGTCGCCCGCAAGCTGGCTGAAAGCCGTTCCGTGGTCTGCGCCGCGCCGGAATACCTGGAGAACCACGGCACTCCCCGGGAGCCCGCCGAACTGGTCAACCACAACTGCCTCATCTATACCCCGCGCCAGCCCACCGAACAGTGGCAATTTCAGTCCGGCGGTGAAGTCTTCGACACCGCCGTCCGCGGCGACATCCGTTCCAACGTGGTCGATGCCCTGCGCATTGCCGCCATCCGCGGCTGCGGCCTGGCCCAGTTGCCGGCTTACGCCGTTGGCCTGGACGTAAGGGCGGACCGCCTGCGCGCGGTGCTGGAGGACTACGCACCCCCCGCCCGTCCCATTCACGGGGTCTATCTGCACCGGCGGCACCTGTCCGCCAAGGTCAGGACCTTCGTCGATTTTCTGGTCAAGCGCTTTGAGCCGGTCCCATACTGGGAGCAGTGGACCCGGGAGTGACCGCCGGCGCGGGTAGGCGGCTATGCTTGTCGCGCCAAAGGGGATAAGCTCCTGTTTGCGTTGACCAAACGCATAAGCGAATAGGGGGAAGGAAAATTCCGGTGGGATTGGATCTTTCATCGTTGATCAGTGAGGCCGAGGCCGGCGACCCGGAAGCGCAGTTGCAACTGGCCGAACTCTACGACAGCGGTTACGGGATCCCCGCTGATCGGGGTCAGGCGGCTCTGTGGTATATCCGGGCGGCGGAGCAGGGATCGCCGCGCGGCCAGTCCCGCCTGGGCCAGATGTACATCCGTGGTATCGGTGTGATCCGGGATTACGACCAGGCCGTATACTGGCTGGGCCAGGCGGCGCAACAGGGCGAGATCGCGGCCCAGGCCAATCTGGGCTGGTGCTACCAGGAAGGCCTGGGAGTGGACCGGGATCTGGTCATGGCGCTGGACTGGTACCGGCAGGCGGCGGAGGCGGGTCATGCGGGCGCCCGTTACAACCTCGGCTACATGTACGCCAACGGTATCGGGACAGGGCCCAGCTCAACGTGGGCATGATGTACTCCGGCGGTATCGGTACGAAACAGGATTATGCCGCGGCGGCGAAATGGTTCCGGGAAGCGGCGGCGAAGGGCTACGCCAAGGCACAATACAACCTGGGTCTGCTCTACTCGGCCGGCAACGGTGTCGAACAGGATGACGACGAGGCCTTCAAATGGCACAGCCGGGCGGCCGTCCAGGGATACTACAAGGCGCAGTACCACCTGGGCCTGTTTTACCTGTACGGCCTGGGAACCGGACGCGATTATGACAAGGCCTTCCGGCTGTTTACCCTGGCCGCGGAACACGGCTATCCCAAGGCCTCCTACCAGCTGGGAAAGATCTACGCCAACGGTCAGGGCGTGCCAGCCAACGAAATCGAATCGGTCAACTATTTACTGCGCGCCGCCAGAGCGGGTTATGATCGCGCCCAATACCGGCTCGGGCGGTTGTACCTGGACGGGGAGGGGGTGCAGCGGGATCCGGGCATCGCTCGCTCCTGGTTTGAAAAGGCGGCGGTGCAGGGGCACGCCGGCGCGCAGTACATCCTGGGAGTGGACCGGGATCTGGTCATGGCGCTGGACTGGTACCGGCAGGCGGCGGAGGCGGGTCATGCGGGCGCCCGTTACAACCTCGGCTACATGTACGCCAACGGTATCGGGACAG
>JARRRO010000059.1:0-10881 GCA_037380645.1 Gammaproteobacteria bacterium
GAATTTCTCCGCCATGATCTTCGTGATCGCCGCCGTCAGCGTCGTCTTGCCGTGATCAACATGACCGATGGTCCCTACGTTGACATGCGGTTTCTTGCGCTCGAATTTTTCCTTGGACACGACTTTTTACCTCACACTAGGTTATTGATTTTTGCTGATGATGCCTTCGGCGATGTTGGGCGGCACCTGGTTGTATTTGCCGAACTCCATCGTATAGGTGGCTCTTCCCTGGGTCGCCGAGCGGAGATCGGTGGCATAGCCGAACATTTCCGAGAGGGGCACCTCCGCCCGGATGATCTTGCCCGCCGGAGAATCCTCGGTGCCATGGAGCATGCCCCGGCGGCGGTTGAGGTCGCCGGTCACCGCACCCAGGTACTCTTCCGGGGTGACGACTTCCACTTTCATAATCGGTTCCAGGAGGACGGGATTGGCCTTGCTTGCCCCCTCTTTAAAGGCCATGGAGCCGGCGATCTTAAACGCCATTTCGCTGGAGTCAACCTCGTGGTAGGAACCGTCATAAAGTGTCGCCTTGACGTCCACCACCGGGTCTGGCCGCGGCCGCCGCTCTGGCGGACGAACTTGCCCTCCGCCTTCTCCACGGGCTTGCGTATGGTCTCGCGGTAGGAGACCTGGGGCTTACCCACATTCGCCTCGACCTTGAACTCCCGCTTCATGCGATCGACGATGATCTCCAGGTGCAGTTCGCCCATGCCGGAGATGATGGTCTGGCCGGACTCCTCGTCGGTGTGCACCCGGAAGGACGGGTCTTCCTGGGCCAGCTTGCCCAGGGCGATGCCCATTTTCTCCTGGTCGCTCTTGGTCTTGGGCTCCACGGCCACGGCGATGACCGGGTCCGGGAACTCCATGCGCTCCAGGGTGATAATATTATTAATGTCACACAGGGTATCGCCGGTGGTCACTTCCTTGAGGCCGACGGCGGCGGCGATATCACCGGCGCGCACCTCCTTGATTTCCTCGCGGCTGTTGGAATGCATCTGCAGGATACGGCCGATGCGCTCCTTCTTGTCCTTCACCGGGTTGAACACCGTGTCGCCGGATTTCAGCACGCCGGAATAGACCCGGAAGAAGGTCAGGTTGCCGACGAAGGGATCGGTCGCGATCTTGAAGGCCAGGGCGGCGAAAGGTTCGTCGTCGGAGGGATGCCGAGCTTCGACGGTTTCGTGTTTGTCGTCCAGGATGCCGCGGATGGATTTGACTTCGATGGGGGAGGGGAGGTATTCGATGACTGCGTCCAGCAGGGCCTGTACGCCCTTGTTCTTGAAGGCGGAGCCGCACAGGGCGGGTACGATCTCGTTGGCCAGGGTGCGCATGCGCAGGCCCTGCTTGATCTGCTCTTCGGTGAGATCGCCGTTCTCCAGATAGGCGTTCATCAGCTCCTCATTGGCCTCGGCCGCGGCTTCCAGCATGTGCTCGCGCCATTCCTGGGACTGGGCCTGCATATCATCCGGGATTTCCTTTTCCTCGAAGGCCAGGCCGAAGTTCTCGTTGCTCCAGTAGATGGCCTTCATCTTGATCAGATCGACCACGCCCTGGAACCTGTCCTCGGCGCCTATGGGCAGCTGGATGGGGACGGGGAAGGCGCCCAGGCGTTTCTTGATCTGATCCACCACGCGCAGGAAGTTGGCGCCGGCGCGGTCCATCTTGTTGACGAAGGCCAGGCGCGGCACTTCATATTTATTGGCCTGGCGCCAGACTGTTTCCGACTGCGGCTCCACGCCGCCCACGGCGCAGAATACGGCGCAGGAGGCGTCCAGCACACGCAGGGAACGCTCCACCTCGATGGTGAAGTCCACGTGTCCGGGAGTATCGATGATATTGATGCGGTGCTGGGGGAACTGCTGGGCCATGCCCTGCCAGAAACAGGTGGTGGCGGCGGAGGTGATGGTGATGCCCCGCTCCTGCTCCTGCTCCATCCAGTCCATGACGGCGGCGCCGTCGTGCACCTCGCCGATCTTGTGGGATACGCCGGTGTAGTACAGGATGCGTTCGGTCGTCGTCGTCTTACCGGCATCGATGTGGGCCATGATGCCGATATTGCGATAGCGTTCTATGGGGGTGACTCTTGGCACGGCTCGTCTCTATACGTCTCTAGTTCGGTTTACCAGCGGTAATGGGAGAAGGCCTTGTTGGCCTCCGCCATCCGGTGAGTGTCTTCGCGCTTCTTGATGGCGGCGCCGCGGTTCTCCGAGGCATCCAGAAGCTCTCCGGCCAGCCTCAGGCCCATGTTCTTCTCGCCGCGGTGCTTGGCGGCGTCCACCAGCCAGCGCATAGCCAGGGTCATGCTGCGGTCGGCGCGGACCTCCACCGGGATCTGATAGGTGGCGCCGCCGACGCGGCGGGACTTGACCTCCACCACCGGGCGCACGTTGTCCAGGGCCTTCTTGAAGGTCTCCAAGGCGTCGCCCTTGCCCTTGTGACCGATCTCGTCCAAGGCGCCGTAGACGATCTTCTCGGCGATGGACTTCTTGCCGCTGCGCATAATCATGTTGATGAACTTGGCCAGGACCTTGTTGGCGTACTTGGGATCCGGCAGGATTTCCCGTTTTTCGGCGACTCTTCGGCGTGACATGGCGGCCCCCGTCAGGACTTCGGACGCTTGGCGCCGTACTTGGAGCGGCTCTGGCGCCGATCACCGACGCCGGAGGTGTCCAGGGTACCGCGGACGGTGTGGTAGCGGACGCCGGGCAGGTCCTTGACGCGACCGCCGCGAATGAGGATGACGGAGTGTTCCTGCAGGTTGTGGCCTTCACCGCCGATATAGGTGGTAACCTCGTGGCCGTTGGTAAGTCTGACGCGGGCCACCTTGCGCAGGGCCGAGTTCGGCTTCTTGGGGGTGGTGGTGTAGACGCGCGTGCAGACACCGCGCTTCTGGGGACAGCTTTCCAGCGCGGGAACGTTGCTCTTGGCCCGCTGACGCTTGCGGGGTTTTCTTACCAGTTGGTTTACAGTAGCCATTTAGATTTCGAATCGTTGTCTCAAGTCGGTGCCCGGTCATCATCTCACCGGCAATTTGTGAATACTCACACGCGTCCCGGGCCCGGGCCTGAGCGGTTTCAGTGAAGTTGCCGGTAGATAAACGAAGTCCTAAGGATGCCCCTGACGGGGGGTCTTCATCCCTGCCGCCGGGTTTCCCTGGACGCGAAAAATAATGACAGGCCGGAGGGGCTCCGGCCTGTCATTAAGAGGCGGGATTTTATTGCTTTATTTCCTAGGCTGTCAAGGACTTATCTACCCTCGCCTGTTTCGCGAGGGCGCTTGACGCAGGCACAAATCTCGTTCGCTTTTCAGGCGCTTACCCGCTTCGCCCTGTCATCCGCTGGCGGTGCCCGGCGTCTGGGGGTCTTCGGCCTGCTCGGCGGCCAGCTCCTCGGCCGCCATGGCCATGGCCTCCTCCGCCTCCTGCGGCGTCAGGCCCTCGCCTTCTTCCTCCGCCTCCTGCCGCTTGCGGCGGCGCTCGGTATGGTAGGCCAGGCCGGTGCCTGCCGGGATCAGCCGCCCGACGATGACGTTCTCCTTGAGGCCTCTGAGGTTGTCCTCCTTGCCGTTGACGCTGGCCTCGGTAAGGACCCGGGTGGTCTCCTGGAAGGAGGCGGCGGAGATGAATGATTCCGTGGACAGGGAGGCCTTGGTAATACCCAGCAGCACCGGCTCGAATTCGGCCGGGGCCTTGTTCTGAGCCTCCATTTCCTCGTTGATCTCCAGGGCCCTGGCCCGCTCCAGCTGCTCGCCGCGCAGGAGGTCGGTGTCGCCGGGCTCGGAGATCTCCACCTTGCGCAGCATCTGCCGGACGATGACCTCGATGTGCTTGTCGTTGATCTTCACGCCCTGCAGGCGGTAAACCTCCTGGATTTCGTTGACGATGTAGCTGGCCAGGGAATGGACGCCCATGAGCCTCAGGATGTCCTGGGGCGTGGGCGGCCCGTCCACCACGGCCTCGCCCTTCTCCACGTGCTCGCCGTCGAAGACGTTGATATGGCGCCACTTGGGGATGAGCTCCTCGTACTGATTGCCGTCCGGGTCGGTGATGACCAGGCGCTGCTTGCCCTTGGTGTCCTTGCCGAAGCTGACGGTGCCGGAGATCTCCGCCAGGATGGCGGGGTCCTTGGGCTTGCGCGCCTCGAACAGGTCCGCCACCCGGGGCAGGCCACCGGTGATGTCGCGGGTCTTCAGGGACTCCTGCGGCAGCCTGGCGATGACGTCGCCCACCTTGATCTCGTCGCCGTCCTCGACAGTGATGACGGCGCGCGGTGGCAGAGGGTAGTGCGCGGGCATGTCCGTACCCGGGATGGTCACCTCATTTCCCTTGGTGTCCACCAGCTTGACCACCGGGCGCATGTCCTTGGCGCTGCCCGGCCGCTGCTTGGGGTCCATGAGCACGACGTTGGTCAGGCCGGTGATTTCGTCCACGGTGCGGCTCACGGTCACGCCCTCGACGATGTCGCTGAACTGGACCCTGCCCTTGACCTCGGCGATGACCGGATGGGTGTGGGGATCCCAGTTGGCGATCTGCTGGCCGGCATTGACCACGTCGCCGTCGGCAATCTTGAGCACCGCCCCGTAGGGCACCTTGTAGCGTTCGCGCTCGCGGCCGATCTCGTCCTGCAGGGCCACCTCGGCGGACCGGGAGATCACGATACGGTTCCCGGTCTCCTGCTCTAACAGTTTGATATTATGGAATTTAATGGTTCCGCCGTACTTGACCTCGATGTTGCTGACGGCGGCCGCCCGGGACGCCGCGCCACCGATGTGGAAGGTGCGCATGGTCAGCTGGGTGCCCGGCTCGCCGATGGACTGGGCAGCGACCACGCCCACTGCCTCGCCGATGTTGACCAGGTGCCCGCGGCCCAGGTCACGACCATAGCAGGCGGAACAGATGCCGTAGCGGGTCTCGCAGGTAATGGGGGAACGCACCACCACCTCGTCGATGCCCCGCTCGTCCATGAGTTCCACCCAGTACTCGTCCAGCAGGGTGCCGGCGGCGATCATGACCTCCTTCTCCGAACCCGGCGTCATGACATCCTGGGCCAGGACACGTCCCAGCACACGCTCGTGCAGGGGCTCCACCACGTCGCCCCCCTCGATGAGAGAGCCCAGGGTCATCCCGGAACCGGTGCCGCAGTCATCCTCGGTCACCACCAGGTCCTGGGCCACGTCCACCAGGCGCCGGGTCAGGTAACCGGAATTGGCGGTCTTCAGGGCCGTGTCCGCCAGGCCCTTGCGGGCGCCGTGGGTGGAGATGAAGTACTGCAGGACGTCCAGGCCCTCGCGGAAATTGGCCGTGATCGGCGTCTCGATGATGGAGCCGTCCGGCTTCGCCATCAGGCCGCGCATGCCGGCCAGCTGCCGGATCTGGGCCGCCGAGCCGCGGGCGCCGGATTCGGCCATCATGAAGATGGAATTGAAGGACGGCTGCTTGACGGTGTTGCCCTCGGTGTCGGTGGCTTCGTCCACCCCCAGCCTGTCCATCATGGCCTTGGCCACCTGATCATTGGTATGGGACCAGATGTCCACCACCTTGTTGTAGCGCTCGCCGTCGGTGATGAGGCCCGAGGTGTACTGCATCTCGAACTGCTTCACCTGTTCCTCGGCCTTGCTGATGATCTCGCCTTTCTCCGACGGCACCTCCATGTCCTCCAGGCCGAAGGACACGCCGGCCTTGGTGGAATAATAAAAGCCCGTGTACATGAGCTTGTCGGCGAACACCACCGTGGCCTTGAGGCCCTGGTTGCGGTAGGACAGGTTGATCAGCTTGGAGATGGCCTTCTTGGTCATGGGCTGGTTGAGCAGATCGAAGGGCATGCCCTCGGGCAGGATGCGGGACAGCAGGGCCCGCCCGACGGTGGTTTCCACGCGCTGGCGCACCTTGCGGGGCTCCCCGTTCTCATCGATCTCCGAGGTCTCGATACGGGCGGTGATCTTGGCGTGCAGACTGACGTCGCCGCTCTCGTAGGCGCGGTGCACCTCGTCAACATCGGCGAATAGCATCCCCGATCCCTTGGCGCCGACAGATTCGCGGGTCATGTAATACAGGCCCAGCACCACGTCCTGGGTGGGCACGATGATGGGCTCACCGTTGGCCGGGGACAGGATGTTGTTGGTGGACATCATCAGGGTACGCGCCTCCAGCTGCGCTTCCAGGGACAGCGGCACGTGCACGGCCATCTGGTCACCGTCAAAGTCGGCGTTGAAGGCGGTGCAGACCAGGGGGTGCAGCTGTATGGCCTTGCCCTCGATGAGCACCGGCTCGAAGGACTGTATCCCCAGGCGGTGCAGGGTGGGGGCGCGGTTCAGCATCACCGGATGCTCGCGGATCACCTCTTCAAGGACGTCCCAGACCTCCGGCCCTTCCTTTTCCACCAGCTTCTTGGCCGCCTTGATGGTGGTGGCCAGGCCGCGGCGCTCCAGCTTGCTGAAGATGAAGGGCTTGAACAGCTCCAGGGCCATCTTCTTGGGCAGGCCGCACTGGTGCAGCTTCAGGGTGGGGCCCACCACGATGACCGAGCGGCCGGAGTAGTCCACGCGTTTGCCCAGCAGGTTCTGGCGGAAACGGCCCTGCTTGCCCTTGATCATGTCGGCCAGGGACTTCAGCGGCAGCTTGTTGGTACCGGTGATGGCGCGACCGCGGCGGCCGTTGTCCAGCAGGGCGTCCACCGCCTCCTGCAGCATGCGCTTCTCGTTGCGCACGATGATGTCAGGGGCGTTGAGATCCAGCAGCCTTTTCAGGCGGTTATTGCGGTTGATCACCCGGCGGTACAGATCGTTGAGGTCCGAAGTCGCGAAGCGGCCGCCGTCCAGGGGCACCAGGGGACGCAGTTCCGGCGGCAGCACCGGCAGGACCTCCAGGACCATCCATTGCGGCTTGTTGCCGGACTTCTGGAAGGCCTCCAGCAGCTTCAGGCGCTTGGACAGCTTGCGCAGCTTGGTCTCGGAATTGGTCTGCGGGATTTCCTCGCGCAGGGTGGCGACCTCGGCATCGATGTCGATGGATTTCAGCAGCTCGTGGATGGCCTCGGCGCCCATCTTGGCGTCGAATTCGTCGCCGTATTGCTCTATGGCCTCGAGGTAGCCCTCCTCGGTGAGTAGCTGGCTGCGCTCGAGCTGAGTCATGCCCGGCTCGATGACCACGTAGGCCTCGAAATACAGGACCCGCTCGATCTCGCGCAGGGTCATGTCCAGCAGCAGGCCCATGCGGGACGGCAGCGATTTCAGGTACCAGATGTGGGCCACCGGGCTGGCCAGCTCGATGTGGCCCATGCGCTCGCGGCGCACCTTGGACAGGGTCACCTCCACGCCGCATTTCTCGCACACCACGCCGCGGTGCTTGAGGCGCTTGTACTTGCCGCACAGGCACTCGTTTCTTCACCTCCCCGAAGGACCAGGATCGGATCTTCTCCGGCGAGGCGAGGCCTATGGATATGGTGTCGAATTCCTCAGCCTGTCCCTGCTGTCTCAGAAGCTTGAGTAGGTCTTTCAAGGTTCATTACCTCCATCGGGATGAACGTTTGCTGCCATGGGGATGCTCATTCCTGCTCCAGTTCGATATCTATTCCCAGGGAGCGGATTTCCTTGATCAGCACATTGAAGGATTCGGGCATGCCGGCCTCCATGCGGTGATCGCCGTCGACGATGTTCTTGTACATCTTGGTGCGACCGTTGACGTCGTCGGACTTGACAGTGAGCATCTCCTGCAGGGTGTAGGCGGAGCCGTAGGCCTCCAGGGCCCAGACCTCCATTTCCCCGAAGCGCTGGCCGCCGAACTGGGCCTTGCCGCCCAGGGGTTGTTGGGTGACCAGGCTGTAGGGCCCGGTGGAGCGGGCGTGCATCTTGTCATCCACCAGGTGGTTCAGCTTGAGCATGTACATGTAACCCACGGTAATGGGGCGGTCAAAGGCGTCGCCGGTGCGGCCGTTGTAGAGGGTGGTCTGCCCGGATTGGGGCAAGCCGGCCAGCTCCAGCATGCGCCGGATCTCATCCTCGCCGCAGCCGTCAAAGACCGGGGTCGCCATGGGTACACCCTCCTTCAGATTCACGGCGAGTTCAAGGACCTCTTCCTCGCTGAGCGATTTGATGTCCTCCTTCTTGCCGCTGCTGTTGTAGATGGCGTCCAGGAACTTGCGCACCTCCGACCCGGCAGTCTGGTTCGCGAGCATGTCGCCGATGCGTAGTCCCAGGCCCTTGGCGGCCCAGCCCAGGTGGGTCTCCAGCACCTGGCCCACGTTCATGCGCGACGGCACGCCCAGGGGGTTGAGTACCACGTCCACCGGGGTGCCGTCCTCCATGTAGGGCATGTCCTCCACCGGGACGATGGTGGAGATCACGCCCTTGTTGCCGTGGCGGCCGGCCATCTTGTCGCCGGGCTGGATGCGGCGCTTCACCGCCAGATAAACCTTGACCATCTTCAGCACGCCGGGGGCCAGGTCGTCGCCGGAGGTGAGCTTGTTGCGCTTCTCCTCGAACAACTCGTCGAACTCCTGCTTGAGCTGTTCCAGCTGGTGGGCGGTCTGCTCCAGGAAACGGTTGGCCTCCTCGGTATGCAGGCGGATCTCGAACCATTTCTCCCGCGGCGTCTCCGTCAGGTAGGCTTTGGTGATCTTGCTGCCTTTGGCCAGGCCGTTGGGGCCGCCGTCGGCCATCTTGCCGGTGAGATGCCGCTCCAGGCGCTGGTAGACGCCGTCTTCCATGATGCGCAGCTGATCGTTCAGGTCCTTGCGCACGCGGTTCATCTCCGCCTCTTCAATTTCCAGGGCGCGGGCGTCCTTCTCCACGCCGTCGCGGGTGAACACCTGGACGTCGATGACGGTGCCGTTCATGCCGGAGGGCACGCGCAGGGAGGTGTCCTTCACGTCCGAGGCCTTCTCGCCGAAGATGGCGCGTAGCAGTTTCTCCTCGGGGGTTAGCTGGGTCTCGCCCTTGGGGGTGACCTTGCCCACCAGGATATCCGAGGCGTTGACCTCGGCGCCGATAAACACGATGCCGGACTCATCCAGCTTGTTCAGTGCGCTCTCGCTGACGTTGGGGATGTCGGCGGAGATCTCCTCCGGCCCCAGCTTGGTGTCGCGGGCCACGCAGGTGAGTTCCTCGATGTGGATGGTGGTATAGCGGTCTTCCTGCACCAGGCGCTCGGAGATGAGGATGGAGTCCTCGAAGTTATAGCCGTTCCAGGGCATGAAGGCCACCAGCAGGTTCTGCCCCAGGGCCAGTTCGCCCAGGTCGGTGGACGGGCCGTCCGCCAGGACATCCTGCCTGGAGACGATGTCTCCCGGCTTCACCAGGGGCTTCTGGTTGATACAGGTGTTCTGGTTGGAACGGGTGTACTTGGTGAGGTTGTAGATGTCCACACCCGGGTCGCCGGCCGGCACCTCGTCGTCGTTGACCCGGATGACGATGCGGCCCGCGTCCACGGAATCCACCATCCCGCCCCGCCGTGCCACCACGGTGACGCCGGAGTCGATGGCCACGGTGCGCTCCATGCCGGTCCCCACCAGGGGCTTCTCGGTGCGCAGGGTGGGCACCGCCTGGCGCTGCATGTTGGACGGCCACCGAGACGATCTGCTTCGGCGAGACGTCCATGTACTGCACGCGGTCCGGCGTCGACATGGTGAACTCGTTCTGGAAGCGGCAGGAGATGAGCTCGCTGATCAGGCGATTCTTCTCGTCCAGGGGCGAATTAGCCTGGGCGATCATATAATCGCCCTCCTCGATGGCGGACAGGTATTCGATCTGATCGGTGACCTTGCCGTTATCCACCTTGCGGTACGGTGTCTCCAGGAAACCGTACTTGTTGGCGCGGGCGTACACCGCCAGGGAGTTGATGAGGCCGATGTTGGGCCCTTCCGGGGTCTCGATGGGGCAGACTCGGCCGTAATGGGTCGGGTGCACGTCGCGCACCTCGAAACCGGCCCGCTCGCGGGTCAGGCCGCCCGGGCCCAGGGCCGAGATGCGGCGCTTGTGGGTGACCTCGGACAGGGGGTTGTTCTGATCCATGAACTGGGACAGCTGGCTGGAGCCGAAGAACTCCTTGATCACCGCGGACACCGGCTTGGCGTTGATGATCTCCTGAGGCATGAGGCCCTCGGACTCGGCCAGGGACAGGCGCTCCTTGACAGCGCGCTCTACCCGGACCAGGCCGACGCGGAACTGGTTCTCCGCCATCTCGCCCACCGAGCGCACGCGGCGGTTGCCCAGGTGATCGATGTCGTCCACGTTGCCCTTGCCGTTGCGGATGTTGACCAGGGTCTTCATGACGTAAATGATGTCCGAGCCCCAATCCTCAAGGATCTTCTTCAGCTCCCCCCACTTGATCTTCTCTACCTTGCGTTTCTCGCTCAGGGCCGGGATCTCGAACAGGACAGACTCCAACCGTTCGATGTCGGCGACGGCGATCTCTTCCTTGTCCTCGCCCTTGAGCTTGAGCTGATCCTTGATCCGGTTCAGGAAGTGCATGGAATCCACAATGATGCCCGGTCCGACGATCTCGCGTCGGCCCACCCTGCGGTTGAATTTCATGCGCCCGACGCTGGACAGATCGTAGCGGTCCTGGCTGAAAAACAGGTTCTTGAACAGGTTCTCCGCCGCCTCCCGGGTGGGGGGCTCGCCCGGCCGCATCATGCGGTAGATCTCGATCTGGGCCTCCAGGGCGTTGGTGGTGGGGTCCACTCGCAGGGTTTCGGAGATGTACGGGCCGCGATCCAGGTCGTTGATAAACAGGGTCTCCACGTCCAGGGACGTGCCGGTGCTGAGCTTCTCCAGCAACTCGTCATTGATTTCTGCGTTGGCCTCGGCCAGGATCTCGCCGGTTTCGGTATCGACGATCTCCCTGGCCAGGACCCGCCCGATCAGGTAATCGGCCGGGACCTCCAG
>JARRRO010000060.1:0-9626 GCA_037380645.1 Gammaproteobacteria bacterium
GCCCTCACCGGCCACCTGGTCCTGTCCAGCCTGCATACCAACAATGCTCCCGCCACCATCACCAGGCTCATAGACATCGGCGCCCAGCCCTACCTGATCGGCGCCACCCTGCTCGGGGTCCTGGCGCAGCGCCTGGTCCGCACCCTGTGTCCGCACTGCAAGGAGAAGGGTGAACTGGACCACGACGCCTGGGAAAGGCTGGTCGCCCCGGTGAGGACGCGGACGCCGAAGACGGTGTACCGGGCGGTGGGATGCGATGAATGCCGGCATACCGGCTATCTGGGGCGCACCGGAATTTACGAATCGCTGCTGGTGAACGGCGAGTTGCGCGAGCTTATTAACGCCAACGCGGACCTTCAGAAATTCCATGAGGCGGCTGTCCGGCAGGGCTGCCACGACCTGCGCATCAGCGGCGCCCGCAAGGTGGCGGAAGGACTGACCACCCTGGAGGAAGTCTTTTCCGTTGTCCCGCCCGAGAAGAGTGAGGATTAAACGGTGAATCGTTAATCGAATATCATCTGTTTTTTACAACTTACGATTCACGATTTACCTTTCGTTACTTACTTCTCCCCACACCCCTTACCCTCTCGGGTGATGCTGTGCATGCACCTCTTTCAGGCGCTCCCTGGCGATATGGGTATAGATTTGTGTCGTGGAGATATCGCTGTGACCCAGCAGCATCTGCACCACGCGCAGATCGGCGCCGTGGTTGAGAAGGTGGGTGGCGAAGGCGTGGCGCAGGACGTGGGGAGACATTGGCTTGGCGATGCCGGCCCTGACGGCGTAGCGCTTGATGGCGTACCAGAAAGTCTGACGCGTCTGGGGACGGCCGCGACGGGAAGGAAACACGGCAGCGTCGGGCCGGCCCCGGTAGAAACCACGCCGGGCGTCGCGCAGGTAACGGCCCAGCCAGTCCACGGCCTCCTCACCCAGGGGCACCAGGCGTTCCTTGCCCCCCTTGCCGGCAACGCGCACCACGCCCTGGTGTAGATTGATCTGCTCCAGGCGCAGACCCACCAGCTCGGAGACGCGCAGGCCGGTGGCGTACAGGACTTCCAGCATGGCCCGATCGCGCAGGCCCACGTCGGTGCCCGTATCCGGGGCCTGGAGCAACGGCTCCTCCTCCGCCTCGGTCAGGCTCTTGGGCAGGGGGCGGCCGAGACGGGGCGAGACCACGCCGGCGGTGGGCTCAGAGGACAGCCGGCCTTCCCGGACCTGGTACTGAAAGAAGCGGCGCAGACTGGACAGGCGCCGCGCCGTGGTGCGCGCCGACCTGCCGCCCTGAGCGGCCAGGTAGCGGTGCACGTCGCCGGTCTCCGTCTCCAGCAGGCCGCTCCCGCGCTGCTGCTGCCACCGGGTGAAGGCGCAGAGATCGTTGCGATAGGCACGAAGGGTATTTTCGCTCAGCCCCCGTTCCATCCACAGGGCATCCAGGAAGGCGTCGATTTCCGCCCGCGCCGGATCCGGGACCTCGCCCGTATCGGTCATTGCTCTGCCGGGTCCGCCGTCCCGGCCGGGGCAGCGCTGCTGGGTATCGGTGTCACGATGGGGTCATCCCGCTTGTCGCTGCCGGGATCATAGGGGAAAACGGGCAGGGAAGGAAATGCCCGGCACCCACGAGCAACGTGGATTAACAGGTTACTGAAGAATAGAGCGAAGTGAAAATCGCACTATATTTTGCACGTTGAAAAACGATAGAGGCATCGTTTCTCAGCATACAGTTACCCGGCGGGGCTCTTGATCTTTTCCTTGATGCGGGCCGCCTTGCCGCGCAGTTCGCGCATGTAATAGAGCTTGGCCCGGCTCACGTCGCCGCGGCGCTTGACCTGGATCTTGGCGATGCTCGGGCTGTGGGTCTGGAAGACGCGTTCCACGCCCTCGCCGTAGGAGATCTTGCGCACGGTGAAGGAGGAGTTCAGGCCGCGGTTGCGCTTGGCGATGACCACTCCCTCGAAGGCCTGGAGGCGTTCGCGCTGCCCTTCCGTGACCTTGACCTGGACGATGACCGTGTCCCCCGGCGCGAAATCCGGAACCTCCTTGGCCAGCTGCTCCGCTTCCAGTTGTTCGATGATATTGCTCATGTCAGTAACTCCCGATAATACCTGTTCAGTCCGCTTCCTGTTCCCGGATAAATTCCGCCAGCAGGGCCTTTTGTTCCTCATCCAGCTCCAGTCCCTGCAGGAGGTCCGGGCGGCGTTTCCAGGTGCGGCCCAGGGCCTGTTTCAGGCGCCAGCGCCGGATCCGTTCGTGATCGCCGCTGAGCAGCACTTCCGGCACCGCCGCCCCGTCCATGCGTTCCGGCCGGGTGTAATGGGGATAATCCAGCAGGCCGTTCGCAAATGAATCCTCTGCCGCGGAATCCCCGTGCCCCAGCACTCCGGGGAGGGTCCTGGCCATGGCGTCGATAAGGACCATGGCCGGCAGTTCTCCGCCGCTGGTGACGTAGTCGCCGATGGACCACTCCTCGTCCACGCAGGTCTCGAGGAAGCGCTCGTCCACCCCCTCGTAACGGCCGGCAATGAGAATGAGGCTTCCGTATCCGGCCAGGGCCCGCACCGCCGCCTGATTCAGGCGCCGGCCCTGGGGCGAGAGATAGATCACCTTCGCCTCCGGCACCTGTGCCCTGGCCGCGGCCAGGGCTTCCTGCAACGGCGCAGCCCACCGTAGTCGGTCACCGCCTTCAGCATGTCGGGGACCAGGGTGACCACCGCCACGCGCAACGCGTTCTCAGTCGCCATCCCAATCCACCACGATACGATCGCCGGCGGGGTCCACTTCCCGGACCACCTTTTCCATCACCAGCGGGATCAGGCGACGCCCGCCGTCCGCGACCACCAGCACATCGGTGGCGCCGGTCTCCCGGATCTCCGTGCCCTCACCCGGTTCCTCGCCGCCCAGGTTCACCACCCGGCGGCCGATGAGATCGCACCAGTAGTACTCGCCCTCCGGCAGCGCCGGCAGCTGGCGCCGGTAGACCGCGATATCGCGGTCTATCAGGGCCCGCGCCGCGTCCCTGTCTTCGAGCCCGGCCAGGCGTGCGATCAGCCCCTTGCCGTGGACCCGCGTCTCCAGCAGTTCCCGCTCTTCCCAGCCGTCCGGCGTCGCCACCAGCCATGGGGAATAGCTGCAGATGTTCTCCCTGGGGCGGGTATAGGAAAACACCCTGACCCAGCCGGCGGTGCCGTAGACGCCGCTGATCCTGCCTATGATGACCCTTCCGGCGGCGCCGCTCCCGTTATCACCGGAGGTCCCCATTCAGCCCCGATCAGGCCGCGGCCACCTCTTTGCTGCTGCGCTTGATCAGTCCGGCCACGGTCTCCGAGGCCTTGGCGCCCTGGGCCAGCCAGTAGTTGGCGCGTTCCAGGTCCAGCTTCAGTTCCTGTTCCTCGCCGGTGGCGATGGGATTGAAATAGCCCAGCCGCTCGATATAACGGCCATCGCGCCGGCTGCGCGAATCAGTGACGACGATGTGGTAGAAAGGCCGCTTTTTAGCGCCGGCCCGTGCCAGTCGAATGCTTACCATTTATAATCAAACCCTTGTGAGTAGCGGTCCCGGCGGCGCGCCCGGGGCCCGCCGCGAAAAGGGGTGTATTGTACGGTAAATGGCAATAAATAAAAGGGGGAACAATTACTTAACCTCCCGATCACGGCCCCGGCCCGCGGCCGGTGGTGCGTGGCCGGTAATTCGAGGCACAACGCCGGTGGCTCGTCACTGAGGGACGTGACGGGTGACCGCATCCAGGCCACTCCATTCTCCTGGCCCTTCGGCTATAACGACAGACAAGGCTTATGACCCAGGACCTGAATAAGCGCAAGGCCGCCCTGCGGGAATCGCAGAAACAGGTGCGGGACGCCCTCCCGGAAGAGGCGCGGCGGGAGCACAGCCGCGCTATCCTGGAGCGGCTCCTGGAACTGCCGGTGTTACAAGCGGCCCGCAGCGTTTTCTGTTTCGTCTCCCACGGCAGTGAAGTGGACACCCATCCCCTGCTGGACTGGCTGCTGGTACAGGGCAAGACGGTGGCAGTGCCCAAGATCCTGAATGCGGAAGGTATGATCGCCGTCCCCTTCAAAAGCTGGGACGATCTCCGGCCCGGCCAGCTGGGGATCCTGACACCCGCCGTCTCCACGCCCTACCCGGGCGGGATAGACGTGTGCATCACCCCTGGGCTGGGATTCACTTCGTCGGGCAAGCGCCTGGGCTACGGCCGCGGTTATTACGATCGCTGGTTCGCCGGCCACCCCGTCGCCCACCGCATCGCCGTCGGTTTCGAATGCCAGTTGCTGGAGGACCTGCCCGCCGGCGAGCGGGACGTCCCGGTAAACATGGTGGTCACCGAGCGGCGGATTATTCTGATCGATTGAGCGCCGCCTCCCGCCGGAGCGACCAGTAACCGGCCAGGGCGGACCCCGAGAGGTTGTGCCAGATACTGAACAGGGCCCCGGGCAGGGAGGCCACCGCCGGGAAAAAACTGTGGGCCAGGGCCACGGCCAGTCCCGAATTCTGCATCCCCACCTCTATGGCCAGGGTGCGGCGCACTCGTTCGTCCCGGGTGAACAGGCCGGACAGGTAATAACCGCCGGCCAGGCCCAGCAGGTTGTGCCAGCACACCGCGGTAATCACCGGCAGCGCCACGGCGGGCAGCACCGGCTGGTTCAGGGCCACGATGATGCCGATGATGAGGATGATGGCCGCCACCGACAGGTACGGGAAGGCGTGTTTGACCGCGTGCAGGTAATGCCCCAGATAGCGGTTCAGGGCCATGCCGGCCAGCACCGGCAGGAGGATCACCCGGGTGATGTCCAGCACCATGCCGAGCACGGGTACGGGCACGGTGCGGCCGATATACAGCCAGGTGATGGCCGGCGTGAGGAGCACGGCCAGCAGGGTCGAGACCGTGGTCAGGGTGATGGACAGGGCGACGTCGCCCCGCCCCAGGTAGCAGATCACGTTGGAGGCGGTCCCGCCCGGGCAGGCCCCCACCAGGACCATGCCGGCCATGAGCCCGGCGGGCAGGCCCAGGGTGAGGCTGATCCCCCAGGCGATGAGCGGCATCAGGAGGTATTGCAGGGCCACCCCCAGCAGGATCAGGCGCGGGCGCCGCAGCATCTCCAGGAAATTCTCCGGCCGCAGGGTAATGCCCATGCCGAACATGACCACGCCCAGCAGGGGCACGATGGCTCCGCCGTAACCGGCAAGGACGCCGGGGAAATACAGGGAAAAGACGCTGACGGCGACGGCGCCCAGGGGGAACAGGGCCGTGGCGTACATGCCGTTCAGGCCGCCTGCCTGCCGTGGAGATCATAGTCGCCGGCGGCCTCGATGCGGACCCGGATCAGATCCCCCGGCTGCAGCTTGCCGTCCGCGGCCACGTACACATTACCGTCTATCTCCGGCGCGTCGGCGTAGCTGCGACCGACGGCCCCGTCTTCGGTGACCTCGTCCACCAGCACCTCCATGTCGGTGCCGATGCGCCGCTTGAGGCGGGTCGCGCTGATCCCGGCCTGGGCCTGCATGAAGCGGTGCCAGCGTTCCTCTTTGATCTCCTCCGGCACGGCGTCCGGCAGGTCGTTGGCCGCGGCGCCCGCCACCGGGGAATAACGGAAACAGCCCACCCGGTCCAGCCGGGCCAGGTGCAGGAAATCCAGCAGCAGGTCGAAGTCCTCCTCGGTCTCGCCGGGAAAACCGACAATGAAGGTGGAGCGAATCACCAGTTCGGGGCAGACTTCGCGCCAGGCCCGGATGCGGGTCAGGGTGTCCTGGGCCGCGGCCGGCCGGCGCATGCGTTTCAGGATGCGGGGGCTGCCGTGCTGAAAGGGGACGTCCAGGTAGGGCAGGATCCGCCCCTGGGCCATGAGCGGGATGATCTTGTCAACGTTAGGATAGGGATAGACGTAATGCAGCCGCACCCACACCCCCAGGCTGCCCAGGATCTCACACAGGCCCGGCAGGTCCGCCCCGGGTTGCTGTTTCAGATCCGTACCGTAGGCGCTGGTGTCCTGGGAAATGACCAGGAGTTCCCTGACCCCCGCCTCCACCAGGGTCTCCGCCTCCGCTGCGATATCCTCGAGTTCGCGGCTTACCAGCCCCCCGCGCAGGGACGGGATAATGCAGAAGCGGCAGCGGTGGTTGCAGCCTTCCGAGATCTTCAGATAGGCGTAATGGGGGGGCGTGAGCTTCAGTCCCTGCGGCGGCACCAGGTCCAGGAAGGGATCGTGGCCGGGGATGAGGGGCAGATGCCGGTGCACCGCGTCCACCACCCGGTCGTACTGCTGCGGACCGGTGATGCTGAGCACCCGGGGATGGCGCGCGCGGATAGTCTCCGCGTCCACCCCCAGGCAGCCGGTGACGATGACCCGGCCGTTTTCCTGCACGGCCTCGCCGATGGCCTCCAGGGATTCCTGTCTGGCGCTGTCGATGAACCCGCAGGTATTGACGATCACCACCTCCGCCTCCGCGTAGCCGGCGACCAGGTCATAGCCGTCCTGCTTGAGGCGGGTGAGGATGCGCTCGGAATCCACCAGGGCCTTGGGACAACCCAGGCTGACAAACCCGATTTTAGGCAAGCGCCATCTCCAGAGGAGAAAAGGGCTGCAATTCTAGCAGATCGGGCCCACGGCCATGGGGGGGCGGACCGCAGGGGTGATTGAGGTCCCGGCGGGTTTTTCCCATAATCCGTTCACCGGCAGACCATAGGGAGGCAAGCATGGGCATACAGACCGAGCGGATCAAGGAACACGCCAAAAACGTGGATACGTGGGTGCGTGGGCTGTTTATATTGCTGTTCGGCGTCATCTTCTATTTTCTTTATATAATCATAGGGATACTGGTGATATTTCAATTCTTTACTAAGGTATTGACCGGAGGCCTGAACGACAATCTGCTGCAGTTCAGCAAGGGCATGACCCGCTATGTGGAACAGATCCTCCTGTACCTGAATTTTCATTCCGAACAGCGCCCCTTCCCCTTCAGTCCCTGGCCGGGCACGGGCGGCGGGGAGGAACCCGGCGGAACTGAGTGAGACCTGCAACCGCCGGCAAGCTATAACGCAAGCGGCACTCGAAGCCCCCAGCAATCACTTGCGGTCCGTGGCTTGTAGCTAGTCGCTTGCCTGCAGGCCCAGGGGGTTGGCCGGGTCGACGCCGGGCCGGAAGGGCAGCCGCCGGTCGATGTCGGTGATCTGGTAGACCTTGCCGATCCAGTTGTTGATAACGGCCTCGGCGCTGTCGTGCCAGGTATTGTCCAGGCGGCTGACCAGGTGGTGCTCTGGGAATACCGGTGCCTCCAGGCCCGCCTCCCGGGCGCGGACGATGCGGTCCTGGTATTCCTCCAGCAGCGCCCGGCTCTGGCGGCCGAAATAGTTTTCAGGAAACGGCGGATAGTCTTTCATTTCCCCTCCGATGTAGCGGCCCAGTTCGCGCTTGTATTCCTTCATCAGGCTGATGGCGTCGTATTCCGGGTGGCCCTGGCACATGATGATGCGGAAGCCGTCTGTGCTGACCGCCAGATGCACGCCGGCCTCCTCGCTTTCCACCAGGATCTTGAGGCCGGCCGCCTGGTACTGCTGCCGGTCCACCTGGTTGAAGCGCGAATGGGGGACGTCGAAGCGCGTGTTCACGCCGGAGACCAGGGGATGCGCCTTGTCCATAACCTTGTGGGAATACACGCCCCAGCGTTTCTGCGGCAGGGGCCGCCGTTTCTGGCCGTAACGAAACTCCAGCACGGCATGGGTGGCCAGGCAGGAACACAACGTGGAAGTGACGTTCTCATAGGCCCAGTCGACGATCTTGATCAGTGGTTTCCAGAAAGGCTGATCCGAGAGCTCCGGCCCGATAACGTTGGCGCCGGTAATAATCAGGGCGTCCAGGCCGTGTTCCTTGATCGCCTCGAAGTCCTCGTAATACTTGCCCACGTGGGCTTGTCCCGCTTTGTCCCGCTTGAGCTCCTTCATGGTGAACAGGTGCATGTAGAACTGGGCGATCTGGTTGCTTTCCCCCACCAGGCGGAAGAACTGACGCTCCGTCGCCTCCAGGGCCGTATCCGGCATCATGTTCAACAGGCCGATGTGCAGTTCGCGAATGTCCTGATGCACGGCCTGCTCCTGCTGGATGACGGTCTCTCCCTCATCCCGCAGTCTCTGGAAGCTGGGCAGCTTGGAATTGGCGACGAGCGGCATGGTCGTATACCTCGTCAGTTCTGGGTATCCAGGGTTTCTTCCACCAGGGCGAGGAACTCCGCCTCGTCCCGGACCCGGTACAGTCTATCCGTATCAATGGTATAGCCGAAGCAATCCGCAATGGCCTGATAGCGCGGCAGGCGCGAGGCCAGCAGCAGGGGGAAGACCCAGCGGACGAAATCATCCGGGTCGATGAGGGCGACGTAATCCAGGCCGCGTTCCTGCATATACACCGCCAGCTGTTTGTCCAGGAATTCCTCCGGGTAATACAGCGGCTTGGGATCCCGCTCCGCGCGCTGTATCAGTTCCCTCTCGTTTTCCCCGGACGCCCTGAGGTAGAGGATCAGTGTGTGTTCGGCCAGTTCCTCGATGACGCTGGCATCGTCCAGTTCGCACAGGCTGCCGCCGGCGTCATTGACGAAATGATCGTAGCCGTAGATCTCGTTGGCCCGGCGGATGAAGTCCGGCACTTCCCGCATGGCGGCGATCTCCGCTACCCGGTGGAGTTCCTGGCGGCGCTTGAATTCCCTCAGGCCGATACCACCCGCCTCGGGATTGCCCACCTTGCCCAGGAAGGTGGACAGGGGCCTGAGGTTCTCAAAGGTAATATTATTGGCGATGTGGATGGAATCCGAGCGCAGCAATTCCCGCAGGAAGGGGATCTGCATGGCCTCCAGCTTGATATTGTCCAGGATCGCCTCGTCCAGGTAGTGGGTGCCGATACGGTAGTCACCGGAGTAGTGAAACCAGTGATGGCGGCGCAGGAGACGGGCGAGATGGGTCTTGCCCACCCCGGACATGCCGAGGAGGGTGATCGCCTTGCGCTTCCAGTGGCGGAATTCTTGGCTGTTCAGTTTCATCGGCGCTGATCGGTATACCCGGGTCGGCGCATCCTACCTCAAACCGGGATTCACATACAACTTTTCCAGGAAATACATTGGATTAGAAAGACAAGGTAAGGCATTGATTAAAGTCCGTCACCGGCCCGGGCCGGGCAATAAAAAAGGGCCTTGCGGCCCTTTCTCATACCCGCTGACGGGGCCGCCATCACGTAGGCTGCTGGTCGTATTCATTGGCCGCCTTCATGCTCAGGCGCACCCGGCCCTGGCGGTCGATCTCCAGGACCTTGACCTTGACAAAGTCGCCCTCGGCCAGCTTGTCGGAGACGTTCTCCACCCTTTCCTCGGAGATCTGGGAGATGTGCACCAGGCCATCCTTGCCCGGCAGGATGTTCACGAAGGCGCCGAAGTCCATGATCTTGGCCACCCGGCCCTCGTAGATCTTACCCACCTCTCTCTCGGCGGTGAGGTCCTCTATGCGCTGGCGGGCGAGATCGCTGGCGCTCTTGTCTGAGGAATAGATCTTCACCGTGCCGTCGTCGTCGATGTCGATGGTGGTCCCGGTCTCCTCGGTCAGGGCGCGAATGGTGGCACCGCCCTTGCCGATGACGTC